>CAZFKF010000830.1:0-3407 GCA_964518805.1 uncultured Planctomycetaceae bacterium
GAAGACTGGCGACCGCACTGTGCAACCGTCAGCGTATCCTAACGGCTGAGTACCTGTACAGCGATAGGAGGTGCACGTGAGAAAAGGAATGATAGAAAAAGGGGAAAGACAAAGGCCTGCCCCGGTGAACTCGAGTTGGGAATCAAACCGCGTCTTTTCGAGCGATTACCCCCAGATAGCGACTCTCTTAAAGCCGAATACCCAATCCTCATCGATGGGGGCGGTTTCGCCCACCCGAGGCAAAGGCCAGAGTACCCCAGCACAGGCCAGCAAACCACTCGCAGCATGGGCCAAGGAAGTCTCTTCCACCTGAAATGCTGCCCGATCGCTGGCCCAAATATCTGCCAGGGAATCGATCCTTTGAAGCGATTCTGTCGCGCGATTATACTGGGGCGCTTGCGGGCTCTTGCAGGAGAAATGCATGAAGAAGACGTTGGTTCCGGGGGTGGCGGGCGAGGCGCGGCAGCGGGTGGTGACCGAGAACCTGGTCTGTTTTCGCAAGCCGGATGCCCCGGCGGTCTTGGCGACTCCTTGGCTGCTCTATGTGATGGAGACGGCGGCGTACGAGGCGATCAAACCGCACCTGGATGCGGGGGAAGCGTCGGTGGGCACCGGTTTTCAGTTCGAGCACCTAGCCCCCACCCCGGCCGGCGACACCGTCGTGGCGATCGCCAAGGTGACTGCGGTGGACGGCAAACGCGTCACCCTGGAAATCGAGGCCCGCGACAGCCATGAGGTCGTCGCCCGCGGGACCCACATCCGCGCCGTGATCGACAAGAAACGCTTTGCCGAACGCTTGAAGAAACGCTCGAAGTCGTAGGATGGGGCTCCGACCCGTCTTGTGAGTAGGGCAAGACTATCGGCGGAGGACGAGCGCTTGCACGAGTTGCTCGTTGGAGACGGCCGACGGGAACACGGCTAGGGCGTACCCGGCGATCTTGCCGTTGTAACTGCTGAGCATTTTCAGGAACACGAGCGTCTCGACCGTCTGCGATCGCGTGCAGGTCAGCAGGAGTGCGATGCCTCGTCCGTTGCGTTGATAGGCTTCGGCGGCTGCGGCTCGGGCCGAATCGGCCTCGACCACGACTGCAGCTTGCTCCTCCAGGGCGCCGGCGAGTGCCGGAATGGAGGCGGCCAACTGCTGCACAGCGGGCTGTTTCGCGAGTTGGGCCGGCTGGGCATCGAGCTTCAAGCGATACGGCCCGGCGTGCGGAACGGTCGACGGGATCAGCCACGGTCCATCCAGGGCCTGGCCTGCGCGACGCGTCAGTTCGAACTGGGCGTGCACGAGTTCAACGCGCGCCAGGGCCGCCTCGGCCTCCGAGGCCAGGCTCACGGCCCTGAGACGCAACATGTCGAGCGGCCCGGTAGGCTTTTCGCGGTGATCCAGCACCAACGGTACGAACTGCTCGAAGAGCTGCGATTGTTCGGCCCACACGCGGAACTCGGCCGCCCGCTGACACGCGACCCAATAGGCGTCGATCGTCGAGCGCCGATCGGCGGGCGAAACGCCGCGCAGACACGCTTCGAGTTCCACAGGCCGTCCAGCGTCGGGCGGCAGGTCGGGTTGCCAGTGCAGGGCCGTGCATAGGTGCTTGACGCGGGCGGGTCCGGCCGAGGCGACAAGACCGGAATAGAGCGCGGCCGAAGCGCTCGGCGCAGCGGCCTGGCCATCGACGATCATGCGACGCGTGATTCGCAGCGAGAAGTCCCCGGAGCCGACGGGCGCATCGGGCGCGGACTTGTCGGGCGGCGCGCGTGGGGCTGCCGGGGCGGGTTCCGCCTGCGCGCCGTCCTTCGCAGGATCGCTGAGCGGATCGGAGAACAGAGCCGGCACTTCGGTGCGGTCCGCTTCGGCAATCGGCTTGGGAGGCACGGCCGCCGGTCCGGCCGGCAGAACGGCGGGAACGCCGGAGGTGGCCGTGGGTTTGGGAGGCGCAAGCGTCGGCTTTCCGCTTGAGGGCTGACTCGTTCTCCCGGTGCCCAGGGGACCGTTCCAGGCGGCCGGCTGAACGTCGGAGGGCAGAGTGATTGCAGCCCGCTTGCCCGGCAAGGTCTGCGGCGACGCCAGATTCTCGGTTCCTCCACCCGGCCCAGCGCCCTGCGAAGACGGGAAGATGAGCATGGTCACCAACTCCCGAGATCCCACGTGGCTCCCGGCAACGGCAAGGACGTAGTCGGCGATCTGGTGATTGTACTGACAGACGTCAACAGCCAGCGCCATGCGCTGATCGACGAGCTGCGTCCAGCAAGCCAGCAAGCTGGCCAGGTCGACGGCGCCGTCGCGATAGGCGTCGAGGGCCCCCTCCCAGGCGTACTCGGCAGCCTGTGCGGCCGCAGCCCGGGCCTCGAGGCCCTGCCGTCGCAACGGCAGCGTGCGGTGAATGAGGCGAGCGATGGCCGGAGCATTCTGCTTGGCGAAGACTTCGTCGAAGAGCGTGCGATACGGCCCTGCGTCCGGCAGATCGGCCGGCAACGGCAGCGCCCCGCCGGCGGTTTCACGCGCGACCTCGGCCAGTCCCTGCTGAGCGCGCACGGCATCGAGTTCAAGGCGGCGCAGTCGCTCGGCTGCGTTGGCACGCGCGGCCCGCAAGGCGGCGTCATCGTCGGGTCGGGGCTCTAAACGACGCAGCCGCCGGACCGCGTCGAACTGCACGTGATACTCGCCCAGCGCAGCGGCGAGACGCCAGTAGGCGTGGACCACGGCCGCCTGGCGCGTCCGATCGGTCGCGGCGCTCTCCGCGTCCAGAAGCGTAAGCGGACGACCTGCCAGTGTCCCGCTCACCGGAACGGCGAACAACCCCGCGATCGTCTCGGCGGCGACCGCTCGGCGCGGGACGGCGGTCTTGGAAGGCGTCTCAATCTTGGCCGGCGCCAAAGACTTGGAGGGCGAGGTGGCGCTGCGATCCGCCGTCGCTTCGCCAACGACGCGTTTCGGCTCCGCGTCGCCGGGATTCACAGGAGCAGGGACCGTGGCCGCTGCGGCATTACCGCCAGCGAATCGCGGGGCTTCGGTCGCCTTGGTGGACTGAGGCCAGCGCGGGGCCGTGGTGTCGGCCCCGGGGGCAACGCGCGGCGAGCCCGTTCCCGTGGCAGACCCAAGTTGTGCAACGAGTAGCGTCCCCAATGTCAGCGGCAGAAACCCCATGGGATGACCTCCTGTCAATGCGCGCTCGACCAACTCCAACAGCCTGACACGTCGGCCTGCTGGCGTCAATGTCGATCGCGGCGGGGAGGGGTCTCGACGTCATTGCGGTCGCGGGGATGCCAGAGCGGCAACCCGGTGCGCACGCGCTCGGCAAGCATTTCCACCTTCTCGCTCGTGCCGGGCATGGCGTCGGTGGAATCGAAATCGCCGGAACGCACCTCCGGGGGCTCGAAATCCCAGAAACCCGCCTTGATCGCAT
>CAZFKF010000831.1:0-3391 GCA_964518805.1 uncultured Planctomycetaceae bacterium
GTAGTATTCGTCGATGTTCCAACGATCGGGCGGGACTTCGCGCACGGCATCGACGCCGTCGTGCAGAAGTCGCCAGTAGGCTGCCGGATTCTCCCCCCCCGGGAGCCGGCAACTCATGCCGACGATTGCAATCGGCTCCGTCTGCGCGCGCTCCATCGCCGCCATCTTGGCCTGCAATTGCTTGATGACCTGGACGGCGCTCTGCAAAGGGGTGAGTTGATCGTTTGCCATGGTACCCTCTCCCGCCCGGATGCCGGGGGGATCGCTTCCAGAAGGGGAACGCTCCCGTTCCGAAGCTCTCCTGAGCACTCGGAAAACCACTGATTGCAGGGGGATGGTCCTCTTGTGGAGACGATCCCTTGAAGTGCCCGCGGCGCGCGGTCGCTGCCCCGGGGCTCGTCGGCTGTCCTCTTGAAGTGACTTCCCTGCCGCTTCGCAACGACCATCCTACTCCGCCAACTCCTGCTGCATGCTCGCCATCTGTCGCGAGATGAAGGCTTCCATTTCCTCGTTGGTCATCTGTTGGACCTCATGCCGCACGGCATCGGGATCGAGGTCTTTGAGCAGGGGCAGAGTGCGATGCCGGGCGTGAGGCGCCGGCACATCGGTCGACGGGCGCGCCAGCCACCGCGCCAAGGCTGCAACGGTCGGGTAGTTGTAGATTGCGGTGGGCGACAGCGGCCGCCCGAGCCACCGCGCCAGCTCTGTGGCGATCTCCACCGCGTCCAAAGAACTCATGCCGTACTCGATGAAGGGGGTCGTGGCTTCGACACGCGAGGGGTCAAGCCGTAGTCTGGCGGCAATGCGACGCGTCAGCCACGATTCCACGTCCCGCTCGGTTACCGCACGGGGATGCAGCACGAACCGGCACTCGGTCGCTTCTTCTTCGAGTTCCTCGGGATCGTTTCGCCACTCGGCCAGCACTTCCAATTCGCCGTTGAGATAACGTTCGCGACTGGTCGACCTCCGCGTCTTTCCGCTGGATGTCTTGGGAATCGATCCGGCCCGCACTAGGGCGATGGCAAACACCTCCACCTCGTGCCGGGCCACCACGGCGTTGCGAATGGCCTGTAGCGCGCGATCCTTGTCCAGATCGCGCTTTCGCGGCTCGACCTCCTGGAGAATCACCAACCGCTCGCGATCGCCGCCGTCCACCGAAAAGGCCGAACAATACCCGACGCGCAGCCCCTCGTACGCACGCTCGGCCGTGAGTTCGATATCTTCGGGATAGAAGTTGCGACCGCGGATGATGATCAGGTCTTTGAGCCGCCCGGTGACGAACAGGTGTCCGTGGCGGAGGAACCCAAGATCGCCGGTGCGCAAGAACGGTCCTTCTCGCGAGCCGGCCAAACAGCCCTCGAAGGCGTCGGCCGTCGCGTCGGGTCGGCTGTAGTAGCCACTGGCCACGCTGGGCCCCTGGACCCAAATCTCCCCGACCTGCGCATCGCCGCAAGGCACACACGTCTTGGGGTCGGCAATCACGATGCGCTGCCCGGCCAAGTTCTGGCCGCAGCCCACCAGGGCCCTCGCGGTGGAATCGTGCCGTGGCACTTCCCACACTTGGCCTCGGGACAAGCAGTCGGCATCGACATGCACAACGGTCGGCGACGCCCCCCTCGGTCCACCTGACACCATCAGGGTTGCTTCAGCCAGCCCATAACAGGGGAAGAACGCTTCGGGGCGGAAACCACACGGAGCAAACGCTTCCGTGAACCGCTCGATCGTCTGGGCACGAATCCGCTCCGCGCCCACAAAGGCGGTCTCCCATTGGCTCAGATCGAGTCCGGCACGATCCTCGGGCCGAATTCTCCGCGCACAAAGGTCAAAGGCAAAATCCGGCCCCCCGGCCACGGTGGCCTGGGTCCGCGAGATCGTTTCGAGCCACAATCCGGGGCGCTGCAGGAAGGCCGCGGGTGGAAAAAGCGTGCACGAGCCGGCGCAGTAGATCGGCTGGATCACGCCGCCGATCAGCCCCATGTCGTGGTACAGCGGTAGCCAGAACACCGCACGGCTTTCGCGTCGGGTACCGAACGCCTGTCGAATCAACGCTGCATTCGCCATCAGGTTGCGATGACTCAGCATGACCCCCTTGGGCACAGACGTAGACCCGGAAGTGTATTGAAGGAAGGCCAAGTGCCGTCCATCCACATGCGGGTCTTGCCAAGCGTGGAGGGCGTCATCCGGAACCTCATCGACGGCCACCCACCGCCGCTCTAAAAGCGCCTTCGACGTTTTCGAGGCGATGGCTTCCTCGTGGTACTTCGCCGTGCTGAGCACCAGCGAGGGGTTGGACGCGTCGACAATCGGCTCCACGGAGGAGGCGAAGCGGTTGCGCCCGGGCGGGGCAATGGGGACCGCCATGATTCCGGCATACAAACAGCCGAAAAATCCAGCGATGAAGTCCAATCCCGGCGGAAACACCAGGAGAGCTCGCGCTCCTCGCGGCGCCAACGACTGCAAACAGCCGGCAATAGCCATTGCACGTTCGTCGAGCTGACGATACGTGATCGTCACCTCCGAGGCGCCATCGCCGGACAGAAAGCAGAATGCCTGCTTGTCGCCCGAGGTCGAAGCGCGCCGCCGCAAGAGATCGACCAGACTCTCTCCAAGGGCGTATTCCGAAGATGTGCCGTCGAGTTGGTGTCGCATATTGGAGAAACTGAACTAGGGAAGTCTCGTCGGGTCGCCGGAGGACACCTGGATCCCCTCCGTTCGTCCCTAACCAAGCCGTCCGGGTCGTTCGGCCGAGTCGCTGACCCGACACCCCTCTCGTCCACGGGACGCAGGGTATCCCTCGCTGGCCTCCAACCGCCGAAATCCCTTCGGTAAACGTCAAACCGGTCGAAATCCCAATGGAGACCGACCGAGACGTTTCCTCCGCCATATCGGCGATCCTTGCCGTCTTCCTTTAGCCCATACCAGGACAGGAGGGTCCATCAGCCCTCCTCGCGGACACCGGCCTTCCGATGTTACCGCGATGTCGCTTTGCATCGGCACGACGGCCAACGCGTCACCAAAAAATCTACCTTAACGCTAAACAAGCCCCAACCCGAATATCTCTCCCTTCCAAGGCATCTATAAAATAGCCCCCAGCTTTCCCGGCCGCCAGTATCTTGCAGAGATGATTTTCTGGGAATCATCGTTTTCTAGCGAAGTCTCGAGCGAATCGTTCAAGCACCGCGGCAACGATTCACTCAAGCGGTTGTCCGTGTCTGCATCCCCCATATTGAAGGTCTACGCAGAACCTTGTGAGCACGCCATTATATTCGCGTAGGTTTTGCGGGCAACGAAGACGAGAGAATCTGGTAAGAATTAAGACAAAATAAGACGAGTGGAGTATTTGGGATATATATGTTGTCTTGGATCAAGAGATTGAGAGACTTAGAATGCC
>CAZFKF010000832.1:0-3389 GCA_964518805.1 uncultured Planctomycetaceae bacterium
TCGCCGGTCGGGCGGCCGCGCCGGATTCGTCCACGCGGACGTGACCTCGGAGTCGGACGTTCGGCGCCTGGTCGAACGGACCGTCGAGGAGCACGGCGGCCTGCACATTGTCGTGAACAACGCCGGCACCGCCGTCGTGCGGTCGGTCGAAGAGAGCACGGTGGAGGAATGGGACTGGCTCATGGCGGTCAACGTGCGTTCGATCTTCCTCACGGCCAAGTACGCCGTGGCTCACCTGCGGCGTTCCGGCGGCGGGGCGATCCTGAACGTGGGCTCGGTCTCCAGCCTCGTCGGTCAGCAAGGCACGCCCTGCTACTGTGCGAGCAAAGGCGCCGTGCTGATGCTCACCAGAAGCCTGGCCGTGGACTACGGGCCCGATAAGATTCGCGTGAATTGCCTCTGTCCGGGAATTACCGACACGCCCCTGTTGCGTTTCCACGTGGGTCATACGCCAGACCCCGACGCGCATCTGAAGCAACGCTTGCAGCGGGTGCCAATGGGCGAAATGCTGTACCCTGAAGACATGGGCCGGGCGGCGGCCTTTCTTTGCAGCGAGGAGGCCCGCGGAATCACGGGCGCCTCGCTGCTGGTCGACGGAGGCTACCTCGCCTGCGCCGAGTTCTTTCGTTGACGTTCTGACGAGAATGATCTGCCATGAAGCGTAAGCTCGCCTGCGCCGATTTCGCCTTCCCGCTGTTGCCGCATGAGAAGTCCCTGGCGCTCATCGCCATGCTGGAGTTGGAGGGCGTGGACGTGGGCCTCTTCGAGGAGCGCTCGCACCTGTGGCCATCGCGGGAGTTCGAGGCCGTCGAGGACTCGGCCAGGCGCCTGCGTGCCTCCCTGGAACGCCACGGGTTGGCCTTGGCCGACGTCTTCCTCCAGATGTCGCCCGACTTCACGCCCTTTGCCATCAACCAGCCGGACCCTCAGCGCCGGGCCAAGGCGCGCGCGTGGTTCCTCAAGACGCTCGACTACGCCGCCATCGCCGGCGCCGGCCACGTTACCACCCTGCCGGGCGTGTATTTCGAGCAGGAATCGCAAGACGACTCCTGGAATCGCGCGGTCGACGAACTCCAGTGGCGCGTCGCGAGGGCGAAAGACCGCGGGATCGTCTTCGCGGTCGAAGCCCACGTGGGCTCGATCGCCCCGGACCCGAAGCGCGCCGAAGCACTGGTCCGGCAGGTGCCCGGCCTGACACTGACGCTTGACTATACGCACTTCACGCGCCTGGGAATCGGCGACGCCGAGATCGAGCCGCTGGTGCCCTACGCCAGCCATTTCCATCTCCGCGGCGCGTGCCCCGGGCGGTTGCAGGCGCCGTACACACAGAACACGATCGACTACGGCCGGGTGCTTGATGCGGCGGATCGCGCCGGATATGCGCGCTGGCTGGGAATCGAATACGTGTGGATCGACTGGGAACACTGCAACGAGTGCGACAACGTGTCGGAGACGATTCTTCTCCGCGATTTCCTGCGGAGCCACGCGGGGCCAGCGTGACGGAGCGTGATGGGGTCGGGAGTCCTTATTCCATGCCGGCGGAGACGACCTCGCCGGTGCAAGACGTTTACCGCCGGAATGGAAAAAGACTCCCCACCCTTACCGGCCACCGTCCGGGTCTCTTGCGGCGCGCATGCCGCCGGCTTATCTTGTGGCGTGGCAGGCATCCTGCCCCATGGTTACGTCGATCCCGGTTCGTAAAGGCCCTGTTCCCATGTCGAATCAAAGTCGCAATCATATGCGGGCGGTCGAGGGATCGTTCGCGAGTGGCGTCGCTTCGCGAGACCGCAGGGTGACGCGGCGAGCGATGCTTCAGAGCGCGGCGGCTTCGCTGGCGGCCGGTTCCCTGTGCCGGAGTCCAGTCCTCGCGGCAGAGACCGAATCGCCCAAGCGCGTCGTCGTGGGGGCCCATCCCTGGGTCTACGCCGCCACGCAGCCGAACTATGACATCTATCCGATCCTCGATCGGATCTTCGCCGACATGAGCTTCGCCGGCATCGAGGGCATCGAATTGATGCACTCGGCGTTGTTTCCCGACGGCGCGGTCGAACGGATCGCCGCCCTCAGCAAGCAGCATTGCCTTCCGGTAATCGGCATGTCGTTCCACGGCGACATGTGGAACCGCGACCGGCACGCCGAGATCCTCAAGGAGGCGGAACTGGCGATTCCTCGCCTGGAGAGACTGGGCGGATACACCCTTGGCACGTCGGTCGGAGCGACGGGCAAGCTCAAGACGCCCGAGCAACTCGACGCCCAGGCCGAACTCCTCCGAAAGGTCATCGCCCTCGCCAAGCGGCACGGCGTGACGCTCAGTCTTCACAATCACACCTATGAGGTGGAGCACAACCTGCACGACCTCAAGGGCACGCTGGCCCGCATTCCCGACGCGAAACTCGGGCCGGACCTCAACTGGCTGGTCCGCGGCGGCGTCGACCCCGTTGCGTTCATTCGCCAGTACGGCAGCCGGATCGTGTTCCTCCATCTTCGCGATCAAAAGGCCGACGGCAAGTGGTCCGAAGCGATGGGCGAGGGCGCCATGGACTACGTGGCTATCGGCAAGGCCCTGCACGAGATCGGCTTCTGCGGCCCCGCGGTGATCGAACTGGCCCACGAGTCGCAGTTCAAACTCACCCGGCCGCTCCGCGAAAGCCTGAAGATGAGCCGGCAGTTCGTGCGTACGACGCTGGGATATTAGTCACGCGACGCCACTCAGACAGGAGAGATGATCATGCGACGAACACTTGCGATCTTCGCCCTGGGCGGACTTCTCGCCGGTACTCTCGTGGATTTGCCGGGAACGGCGTTGGGCGAGGAGAAGGAGAGACTGCGGATCGTGGTCTTCGGGGCCCATCCGGACGACGCCGAGATTCGCGCCGGGGGCACTGCGGCGCTCTGGGCAGCGCAAGGGCACTCGGTGGAATTGGTCTCGGTGACGAACGGCGACATCGGGCACTATGCCATGGCGGGCCCGGAGTTGGCTGCCCGCCGGTTGGCTGAAACCCAGGCTGCCGACAAACAACTCGGCGCATCCACCCGCGTGTTGGACATCCACGACGGCGAACTGGAGCCGACGCTGGCCAACCGCCGCACGATCACCCGCGTGATCCGCCAGTGGAAGGCCGACATCGTGATCGCCCATCGGCCCAACGACTATCATCCCGATCACCGCTACGTGGGCGTGCTGGTGCAGGACTCGGCCTACATGGTGACGGTGCCGAAGTTCTGCCCCGAAACGCCGCACCTCCGCTCGAACCCGGTGTTCTTGTACTCGGAGGACGGATTCGCGCGGCCCAATCCGTTCCGGCCCGACGTCGTCGTGGCCATCGACGACGTGATTGTGGCCCCTAGATAATTCTTGCCCACTTTTTCGGCTTAAGTGGTAGAGTAAT
>CAZFKF010000833.1:0-3386 GCA_964518805.1 uncultured Planctomycetaceae bacterium
TCCAGTGGATCACAGACAACTTCTCGGCCGAATCCGCCATGGGCGTCATCAGCGAGGTCATTGCCTGCCTGAAGGTCTACCGGTCGTACGTCACCGGGCCGGACAACGTCAGCGCTCGGGACCGCCGGTACGTCGAAGATGCCGTGGCCCGCGCCAAGAGGCTCAATCCCCGCACGGCCGCCTCGGTGTTCGACTTCGTGCGCGATACCGTGCTGCTGGACAACCTGTCGCAGTTCCGCGAGGAGGACCGTCCCGAGGTGGTCGCCTGGGCGATGAAGTTCCAGCAGTTGACAGGGCCCATCATGGCGAAAGGCGTCGAGGACACGGCCTTCTACGTGTGCAATCGCCTTGCCTCGCTATGTGAAGTGGGCGGGGATCCGGGCCGATTCGGCGTCGTGCCGGCCGAATTCCACAAGGCCAACCTGGCGCGGGCGGAGAGTTGGCCGCACGCCATGCTGGCAAGCTCCACGCACGATACCAAGCGAGGCGAGGATGTGCGTGCGCGACTGAACGTCCTCTCCGAAATGCCGGAGCGATGGGAGGCCGCGCTGCAACGTTGGGCGGCGATGAACGCCGACAAGAAGACACTCGTGGACGGGGCCCCTTCGCCCGATCGAAACGACGAGTATCTGCTCTACCAGACCCTGATCGGGGCCTGGCCCGATGCCCCCGTGGACATCGACGCCATTCGTCCGTTCCGCGATCGCGTGGTGGCTTACATGGAGAAGGCCACGCGCGAGGCCAAGGTGCATACCAGTTGGGTCAATCCGAATCACGCCTACGACGCGGCGGTACGCGATTTCGTGGCCCGGCTGCTTCCGGACGATGTTCAGGACCCGTTCCTCTCCGACCTCGCAGGATTTGTCCGGCCTGCCGTCTTCTTCGGCCGGATGAATTCGCTTTCCCAAACGTTGCTCAAGCTCGCCTGCCCCGGCGTGCCCGACTTCTACCAGGGTACGGAACTGTGGAGTCTTGATCTTGTGGATCCGGACAACCGCAGGCCTGTGGATTACGACCGTCGCCGCGCGGCGCTGGCCGAACTGAAGAGCCGCCTGCCCAAGTCCCCGAAGTCCGCTCAAGTTGGCAAGGACCTGCTGGCGTGCGGCGACAACGGCCACATGAAGCTCCATTTGATTCACCGCGCGCTTGCGTTTCGAGCAGAGCACCGCGAGGTGTTCGACCAGGGCGACTACGCGCCGCTGGAAAGTTGCGGAGAATTCAGCGAACACGTGTGCGCCTTTGCGAGGTCTGAGGCCGACCGCACGATCGTCATCGTTGTACCTCGGTTGGCGTTCCGCTTGATGGAAGGCCAAACGGATTGGCCCCTGGGAAGCAGCGTCTGGAAGGACACGAAGATCGTGCTTCCCTGGCTCGAACCGGGGGTGACGTTCCGCAACGTCCTCACTGAGGAGACCGTGAAGGTCGGCAGCCCGCGCAAGCGATGCGATCTCAACGTGGGAGCGATCCTGAGGACCTTCCCCGTCGCCCTGCTGGAACGATTAGCGGCTTCGGCGTGATGACAGGCCGGCCTACTTCTCGATCACCATGAGCAGGTCGACGCTCTTCTGCCGGTCGTAAGGGTGTTCCTGGTAGTCGCCGAACGACTGGGACCGTACGGCGCCGGCCTCGAAGGCCATCTGTTCCAGGTCGGCCTGCTCCAAGCCCAGAAAGGGAACCGACTCGCTCCGCAGCAGCGAGCCACCGGGAAGGCCCGTCAACACCATGTCGACAAAGCCCTGCGAGTCGCAGCGATGCACTCCCTTGAGAATCAACGTGTCTCCGGAAGGGAGCGTGGCGCGTTTACACTTCTGCCAGATGCAGGGGCCGTCGGGCAAGTGCCAGAGGTTGAGCACGTGGAGGATGACGATCCCGCCCGTCGGCACAGCGGCCAACATCTGGCCCACGGCCTGCCGCACCGTAGCCCGATCGGCGGCCAGGGCCAGCGAATTGCCCGTGCAGACGACCGCGTCGAACGGCTCGTCCGCATCGATCGGCTGCTCGAAGCCCCGCACCACCCAGCGCTGGCGTTTGCTCTCGCCGAACCGCGTCCGCGCGCGGCGGATCATGGCCTCGCTGAGGTCGGCCCCCTCCACGCGGAGCTTCCAGGAATGAAACATGGACGCATGCCAACCGGTGCCGCAGGCCGCGTCGAGCACGCTGCCCACGCCTGCCCGCTCGAACCACCGGCGATAGAACGGCTCTTCAGCGGCCAGCCGCTTGGGCCAGTCGATCATCGCGTCGTACACGCCGGTCAGATCGGAGAACAATTCGCCGCCCATGGCAGGCCCTCGGTCGCGTCAGACCTTCTCCATCTGGGCGAGCACGAAATCGCGGGCCCGGGGCACGTCGTCCAAGGTGAGATGTTCGAGGATCAGGTCCATGGGCCGGCCGAGTTGGGCCAGGAGGCGCAGGTACAGCGGATAATCGAGCACGCCTCGACCCGATGCCGGGAGGTCGGTGCCCTCGGCCGCGGCCTTGACGTCCTTGGCATGGGCCACCACGATGTGGTCGCTGAGCCGGGCGAACATCTCTTCCAGCATCGGCCGCATCTGCGGCAGGTCCTCCTTGCGGAAATAGTTGCAGGGGTCCATGACCAGGCCCAGGCCCGGCGACGTGACATCCTCGAACAGCCGGACGGCCCGCTGGATCGACGCGATGCAGTTGCGCCAGTAGGCCTCGATGGAGAGAACCGCCCCCGCGTCTTCGGCCACCTTGGCGAGTTTCGTGAAGGCGTCGCGGCAGGCGGCGTAGCCTTCCTCCGTGAAGTTCTTCGGCGCGTCGAGCCACTGCGAGGTCTCGTTGTAGGTCCCTGTCTCGGTCGAGATGTTACGGCAACCCAGCCGCTTCCAGTTCTTCAGAAGCGCGTGCAGGCGGGCCTCTCCGGCCTTGCGCCGAGCCTCGTTCGGATCGATCACGTTGACGTATCCAAACACCGCGGAAATCGTGATCCCCTGGTCCTGGAACGCGCCGGCGATCTTCTCGGCGACGGGCCAATCGGGCTTCAGCGGATCGAAGTGCGCGTCGGCGAAGTGGTACGCGCACAGCACGCAGTGGAACCCGTCGGCCTTGATCCTGCGGGCCGCCTCTGCAACGGGAAGCTGGGAATACGCGCCCGAGTCGACCCCCAAGCGGATGTTCTCCCTCTTCACCGGCCGATCGGCGGCCAGCAATGCCGGCGATTGGGACGCGATCCATGCCGCGCCCAACGCCTTGAGGCACGTGCGACGGGGAACACGAAGGCCGGACAACACACCGCCAGTCTGCTTGCTAGGCCGCGTCATGATAATGCTCCTGAGGACGGAAGCCCCTACAACGTCAAGGATATCGCTCTTTCCTTCCCCGCTCAACGGCGCCGGTCAAGACTCCGTGACCAGATCGTCGATCCC
>CAZFKF010000834.1:0-3380 GCA_964518805.1 uncultured Planctomycetaceae bacterium
ATGCCTAATCCACGCCGCCAACGTTCATTCTGAGCCAGGATCAAACCCTTCAATTAATTGTTCGCTTATCCGGCCAGCTCACCCGAAGGCTTGCACGCCCGGTTGGTGAACGATCGAAAAGTCTGTCCACAGACAAGCACCCCAGTCAGGGCACCCATCTGCCTAAACAATCCTGCTCAGCCAAAAAGAAAGGAATTCTTTACTTGGCTCTCGCTACCAAATTGTCAAAGATCAGTCCGCCGACAAATCGATCGTTTGCTGCGACCTGTTCGTCAGCGGTTCTAGCATTCTAGCCATATCGCCCTGCGAGTCAACACCCCTAAAAGATTTTTTTGTTCTCCCTCAGGGATTCCACACTTCGGTTTGACTCGCTTGCTTGTTGGGCTTTCTCACTCCGCTTGCAGTGGGGCTCGAATGATCTCCTAAGCTTAAGAACTCTGGTTGCTTACGTCAAGAGGTGCGGCAAACGAAGAACCACGATTTCTTGTCCCGCACAGTTTCTCCGACCTTCCCAAGTTTGTTGCGCTCATGCGTTTGGAGGAGGATATCGGAGCTTGTGCCACCCACGGACATGCAACCTTGACGTCGAAACCCCAAACGGGCCAATTCGGCCATCTAGCGGCGTTGGCCGGCCTGTCATCGAGGTCTTCACCGTACGCCGAATTCCAGCCAGAACATGCCTGCCCGCGTGGGCGCCAACGCCGCTGGCGGTGGTGCGCTTTCGCGCGCCTCGTCAGTACCACCGTCTCCGCTGTTCCCAACGCAGGCGAACTCGGCAGTACGGGCATTCGCGGGCCAGGCCGCCCAGGCGGCTGTAGCAGTTGGGGCACTGAGTCCGTTTATCGACGGCGAACGCCACGAGCACGCCCAGGGGGCCGAAGAACAGCCCCAACATCATCCCCGTGAAGAACGCCATGCGCGCCGCGCCGACGGCGCGGCCCAACGCTGCGCACACGATGATCGAAACCAAATAGGCCGCAGACGCCAAAGACGCGAGCCGGCTCCGAACGGCATCGGCAAGGCCCGCGCTTGCCCCGACCCAATCGGTTGCGAAATAGACTGCCACGGGCGTGGCGAGAAGGAGCACGAATCCCAGGATCGAAAAGAACACCAGGACAGAAATGGGGTGTTCACCCCTATATGGGACGTCCATCGTCGTGAGCGTCAGCGACCGTCCGCAACGGGGGCACATGCTGGCCTGCTGCGACACCATTTCGCCGCAATCGGGGCACGGACGGAGGGCCAGGAGCGTGCGTCGGGCCGCCGCATCCTGGTCGCGTCCGCCAAGTGGAAGGGGCGGCGCGGCTTCCGCCGGAGCTGGGGCAGCCAGCGCTGCGATTCGCGACGCGGGGGTCCACGCCCCGTTGGGGCCCTCGCGCACAAGGCTCTCCAACGGAACCTGTCCGGCGGTCACACGCCGGCGAAGGTCTTCCAGCGACAGCGGCCCGTAGATCTTGTCGGCGAACTGGACGTACCACTCGTTCATGATTTCCTCCCAATGGTGCCCATCGAGTGCTTGACACGCCGTGCGGAGGCGATGCAGAACCGGACTACTGGCCGAGCAGCAGGAAATAGAAGGCCCGCTCGCTGCTCCCGCGCACGGACCAGAGGGGCTTCTCGTTCGCCCGCCCCAGATTCCCGACCTTGTCCATGACCAGCGTCTGATGAGGACGAAGGCCAACGCTATCTGCGGGTCCTTTCGCCTGGCAACTGAGCGTGCTCGCCTTGTGTTCACGATCGTAGCCGTGCCGAATGCAATAGTGTTGGCCGAGGTAGGCGAACTCGACCTGAGAATCGGTGCGGCAGTGGAAACTCAGCGAAGGGACCTGATCCGCCAGCGGCACAATCGCGTCGAGAAACTCGGCGAAGAGCTGGCGGTGCAGTAAGTAGTCGTAGCCCAGGGTGGTCAGCGACATCCGCAAGGAAGCCGCCTGCGCAAGCACATCCGAATCGCCCGTGTTCATGGTGACCCCTCCCTCACAGGCCGCGCACCGATTGACTTGGCGAGCAGCCCTTGATGCCTGGTCGCGTTGCGGTGGGTACGGCAGTAGTATGCTCAGAGGGGGTACAGATGTCAATTATGAAGTCGTCGGGTCGAAGTGCGGCTGGCAGGCGGGGGAAGGGCGATGCGGATAGGGGCGCCGCGCGTACGGGGCTGGCTACTCGCCTTCGGGGCGCAGCCACTCGGGAACCGGCAGGACCTTGCCGCTTCGATCCACCACCGCGAGCACCGTGTGGCCCGTTGCCAGAAGCTCACCATCACGAAACACCTGATATTCATGCTCTATTTTCGCACCGGTCACTCGCGTCACCGTGGTTCGGATTGCCAGCACATCGTCGTAGCGGGCGGGGCGATGGTAGCGGCAGTCTGCCTTGACCACGACAATGAAGAGCCCCATTTCCTCCATCTTTCGATAGTTGCCTCCGCTAGCTCGGAGCATCTCGGTGCGGCCCATCTCAAAATAGATGAGATAGTTTGCATGGTGGAGCACGCCCATCGCGTCGGTCTCCGCATACCGAACGCGGACCTCAATTTCGTGACACTTGTGCATCCGCTCGACCCCCGGGCCAGTTGACCCAACCTTTCATATTGCTTATAGTTACGTGCCTGCAAGCACTGCCGTCTGGCGTCTTCCTGGGACACATCCGTTGACCGTCTGGCACGGTCAACGAGTGAGGGCAGCGCAGTTGCCGGGAGTTTAGACCAATGAGGCTGGTTCTGACAGGACCCTATCCGACCGATTGCGTTTCGGCGAGGTGATGCCATGAGTATTGACGAGGGAGCGGGTCCTGGGGTATCTGTCATTCGAGGGAGGAACTACCCCTCGATACGTCAGTTCACGGTGTTCCTGGAGAACCGGGTCGGCCAACTTCAGGAGGTCATCCGTCGTTTCGAGGGTACGGCGGTACGAATCGTGGCGCTGTCGATCACGGATTCCGCCGAATGCGCGTTCGTTCGGTTTCTCCTCAGCGATCCGGAGCAAGGCCGAGAGGTCTTGGAGCGTGCCGGGCTGGCGATCATCGAAAGCGACTTGATTGGAATTGAACTGCCCGAGGGGCAACAGGCGCTCCTGCAAGTTTGCACCGCCCTGCTTCAAGCCGAAGTGAACATCATCCAGGCGTATCCGCTGTTGGTCAGACCGCGCGGGCGTCCCGCGGTTGCGCTCATGGTCGACAACATCGACATTGGCTTGGAAACCCTGGCTGCCAAAGGGTTTACCATGATTACCGAGGGCGATCTCGCAGGCGACGAGTAGGAACCTGCCTAGAGAGTCCCGGCGCGAACCTTGACGCCTGTCAACTTCCCCGTGCCCTGCCGCTGCCTCAAAGGCCAACGCGCCCGATCAATCGCCCAGGTGCCGCACCCCGCGCGCAATGAG
>CAZFKF010000835.1:0-3376 GCA_964518805.1 uncultured Planctomycetaceae bacterium
AGCAGACTTCGTCGAGCCTGGCGAGCCTTGACGCCTGGGAGACGAGCGCCGCAGCCCGGGAGTTGCTCAGGATGAATCGCAGCTTGTCGGCCTTGGTCGTGGGGTTGACCATCAGGAACACGGCGCCGGCCTTGAGCGCGGCAAAGACCGACACCACGGCCTCGAATCCGTTTTCGAGGTAGACGGCCACGCGGTCGCCGCGCTGGATTCCTTGCGTCTGCATGGCGTGGGCCAGCCGGTTGGAAGCCGCCTCGAGCTGGGCGTACGTCCAGCGCGACGGGCCAACCACGAGCGCGGTCTTGCCGGGATTGTGCCCGGCACTCCGTTCGAGGAACGATTCAAGCTGCACGAAATTCCTCCCCTCTCACACCGCAGAGCTGGCTTCGAGGTAGCGGACGAGGTTGTTGATGGAATCGAGGTTTTCGGGCACCAGGTCGTCGTCGTGCACGCGCACGTTGAACTGTTTCTCCAGGAAGGCAACCAGTTCGAGAACGCCGGTGGAGTCGATCAGGCCCAGTTCGAGGAACGAATCGTCGTCCGAAAACCTGGTCTCCATCCCGTACAGAAAGTTCTCGCGGATAAAGGCTCTTAAGGTGCTTGCTGTGTCGTTCATGATTCAGAGGGATCGCAGAAGGTGTCAGTGAACCGGAGTCGGGCAGGACCCGATTCCGGCCGCGAAGATGCTGCCATTCAAGGCTGGCGACTCCCGGCTGGGCCGAGCGGCCGGAATCGCGCTGTCCGTGCAAGAAGGGGAGGCGAAATCGCGGATGAAGCGATCGATCAGGAGCTGTGTGGAGAGGATGCCCACCAGCGCCATGTCGTCCTTGACGCTCATCGCGGACCCGCGCCGTACCTTGGCCACAAGGCGCTCGACGGCCTCGGGCTGGAACACGCCGTCGGCACCGATCCGCTGCGGCGACAGCAGTTCCTCGGCATACTCGAACCCCGGCGAATCGGGCCTTTGCGATACGAAGCACTTGGCATCCGGGGCGCGATAGGGCTGCTTGGTCCGCGCCAGGATTTCCGGCGGAACCAGCCCGGCCGCGGCCCGCTTGAGCAGGTACTTCTCCGTCAGTCCCAGCATCTTCATCCGGCACGGGACCGCCGCGGCGAACTCCACCACGCGATGGTCGAGGAACGGAAATCGCCCCTCCACGGCGTGCGCCATCGCCATGCGGTCGCCCTGCGACGAGAGGATGTAGCCCGGCAGAAGCAATGCGGCTTCCAGGTATTGGGCCTGGCAGAATGGGCGCCAGCGGGCGTAGGCCTCCGGCAGTCCGTTGAGGCATTCGGCCAGGGCATCACGCTCGGCAAGTTCGGCCTGGATCTGGCGCGAGAAGAACCGCTTCAGCCGCGCCGTGAGTTCCCAACGCGGCATGTGCGAGTAGAGCGGGCTCGAAAGCTGCTCGGGCCTGACGTGGAAGAACGCCTTGCGATACGCCAACGGCTGCAAGCGCAGATTGGGCAGGTACGGATAGAGCTGTTCAAGCAGCCGGGCGCGGAATTCGGACTCCGGCCGCGCGGCCCAGAACCGGCGGACCTTGGCCTCCTTGAAGATGTCGTAACCCCCCAGCGTCTCGTCGGCCCCCTCGCCGGTGAGCACCACCTTGAACCCTTCGCGCCGCACTCGTTCGGCCAAAAGGTACATCGGCGCGGGAGCTGTGCGCAGTACGGGCCGCTCGGCGTGCCAGATCACGTCCGGAAACACGCGCCGGATGTCTTCCGTCCGGCAAGGCACGCTCTCGTGATCGGTCTGGAGCGACTCGACTGCCAACCGTTGGTACCGGCTCTCGTCGAATTCGGCCTCGTCGAACGTAATCGAGAACGTCCGCAGCGTTCCGCTGGTCGAGCGGCGGGCAAGCGCCGCAGTGACCGTCGAATCAAGCCCGCCGCTCAAATAGGCCCCCACCGGAACGTCGCTTCGCAGGCGCAATCGGGTTGCTTCGGTGAGCAGTTCCAGGAGCCGTTCGGCACACGAGGCCGTATCCGCCGTGGCGGCCGGTTCGTAGTCCAATTGCCAGTAGCTGTCCGGCCGGAGTGCGCCGTCGCGCACGACGAGGTTGTGCCCGGGCGGAAGTTCCGAGATTCCGCGAAACACGGTCCGGGGGGCGAGCGGGGCCCAGAACGTGAACACCTGATCCAGGCCCACCGCGTCGAGTTGCCGGGGGACCTTCGGGTGCGCCAGCAGCGATTTGATTTCGGAGCCGAAAAGGAACTTCCGCCCCACCGTGGTGTAGAACAGCGGCCGGACGCCGAGTCGGTCGCGCGACAGGAACAAGCGCTTGCGGCGCGAGTCCCAGACGGCGAACGCCCACTGCCCGTTGAACTGCCCAACGCAGTCCTCGCCGTACTCTTCGTAGGCGTGCAGGATCACTTCGGTGTCGCAGCGTGTGGCGAAGCGATGTCCTTTCGCCTGGAGCCGCTCGCGAAGTTCGAGGTAGTTGAAGATCTCGCCGTTGAAGGTGACCCACAGCGAGCCGTCCTCGTTGGCCATCGGCTGCCGGCCGCCTTCGAGGTCGATGATGCTCAGCCGCGCGTGCCCGAGCCCGGCGGGCCCATCCAGGTGGATGCCCCACGCGTCCGGTCCGCGGTGGACGACCGTCGCCAGCATTCGCCGGACGGCCAAATGCTCCACCGGACTGGCGTCAAAGTGAACGATGCCAACAATTCCGCACATGGAAGATGACCAACCCCGAGACAGCGCGGTGCAGGACCATGCCGGGCCTTGGGCAGGACCGTTAGACAAGTCTAGGACAATTCCTCCGGCACAGAGCAGGCGCGTGAGAAGCGGCACCGGCGAGTTCTTCCGGCGAGTCGCAGAATAGCGGAAGTTCCGGATGTGAGGGCGGCGATCGTCTCAGGTCCAGGAGCGTTTCGAACGGCCCCGCCATGAAGGCCCCTTGCAGGACGCCGCCTGACCATTCGCGGAAGCCAATGGCCGACCATACTTACAGGTTTGCGAGTACCCACCGGCAGTTGATAACCTTCTCGACCAAGTCCAGGGGCAAGTAGAAGTACTGGCACGAGGGCTCAAAACCGATCCGGGAATCTTCGCGAACCAGGTCGTAGAGCTGACGCGCCAGGAGAACCTCCGACTCCAGACGCCGTCGCATCTCGGCCTGCAAGCGCCCGCGATCTTCGGGCGTCAGCTTGCCGGAAGGGTTGGCAAGCGCGTCGCGTGCAAGCACGAACCGCGCCTGATTGGCAACGGCTTGAAAGTGAATCCCTGCGGCGCTGGCGAAACGCAGGTCGGT
Organism: uncultured Planctomycetaceae bacterium; assembly: GCA_964518805.1. Classification (GTDB taxonomy): domain Bacteria; phylum Planctomycetota; class Planctomycetia; order Pirellulales; family Thermoguttaceae; genus CALFBP01. Next base: position 3,255 of record CAZFKF010000835.1, read on the forward strand.
TTGGGAGTCGCAGCGCCGGTCGGGAGGCGTCTTGGCCACGGCCCGTTGCAGTTCGGCGACGCTTCCGCGCCAGCCTTCGGCCATCTTCTCGAACTGCTCGGCGAAGACGTCCGCCGGGTAGG
>CAZFKF010000836.1:0-3374 GCA_964518805.1 uncultured Planctomycetaceae bacterium
CTTGCGATCCCCTCACTTCAGCGTATAATCGGGTTACTTTTCGTTGGTTGGACGATTTTCGTCCTACTATCTGTGGTTCATCGCGGGGTTGGAAATATAGTTGGTACCGCATATGCTACCCGCGTGGCTGCACGGCAGATCGCGCGACACTGAAGCCAGGGCAAACGCTTCCCCCGAGGCGGCGGAGGCCTCGAAGGAGGACCGTTTTGTGCAGTTGCTGGCAAACTGCCAGCGACGGGTCTTCTTCTACCTGCTCAACATTCTAAACAACGCGACCGACGCGGAAGAGGCGTTTCAGGAGACTGCTCTGGTGCTGTGGCGCAAGTTCGGCCAATACCAGCAGGGGACGAATTTCGGCAGTTGGGCTTGCCGGATCGCGTATTTCGAGGCCATGAAGCTCCGCGAGAAGCGTCGTCGTCCCGAGCAGCTCTTCAGCGACGAATTCATGCAGATGCTCGCCGAGGAACGCGAGGATTCCTCGGATCAATTGGAAGCGCGGCGCGACGCACTCAAGCGATGCCTGCACAAGCTCAGCGAAAAGGACCGGCAACTGCTGCTCGCCCGGTACCGCGAAAAGGCCACGACGCATGGCGTGGCCGAGGCCTTGGGGCGGAGCGTGCAGGGGACGCGTCAGGCTTTGCATCGCATTCGTATCGCATTGCTGACGTGCACCGAGCGAATCCTAGCCGCGGAGGGACGGACGTGAGTGTTCCAAGCCCCCAGTTCGACGAACTCGGGCAACTCGCCGCGGCCCTGTGCGACGACGAGATCGCGCCGCAGCAGATGGCCAGGCTGGAAGAACTCGTCCGCGAATCGCCCGAGGCCAAGCACTTCTTCCTCGAGTATGTGCAGCTTCATACCGAACTCTACTCGGACTTGGCCATGGGAGACCGCTGGAACGGCCCACCGGCGGTGCCCTCGTCCGCCGAACGCGCGGCGAGCCCTGGCGGGTTTGCGACGTCGCGGCTGCGGAGTCTGCGTTGGGTCGTCCAGGCCCTGGCCGCCACGCTGCTGCTGGCCCTCACAGCCTGGCTCGTTCTCCCTCGGATCGCAGAGTGGCGCGAACGCGGTCGGCCCGAGGTTGTGGCGCACCTCGTTCGCACACGGCAGGCCGATTGGGCGGAAGGGAATTCCGCGCCTCGGGAATATGCCGATCTCCGATCGGGCCAACGCCTGGACCTTCGCGCGGGTTTGGCCGAAATCGTCCTGCAGTCTGGCGCACGGTTGATTCTTGATGGACCGGTCGCCATCGAACTGACGGACCGTAATCACGCGTTCTTGCACAACGGGCGAATCACGGCTTGGGTCCCGCCTGAAGCCGCTGGTTTCACCGTCGACACGCCGAGCGTGGTGCTGATCGATTTGGGAACTGAATTCGGCGTGATGGTCGACCGCTTGGGCGTCATCGAAGTGCAGGTCTTCGCGGGGACGATCCAGGTCCGAGCCGAAGGCGCGACGGACGGGCACGAGACTCAGGAGCTCGTGGCGGGTCGAGGACTCCGGGTCACGCCGCGCGGCGCCGGAGCGATGGAGTTCCAGGAGGTCGCCCATGCCGCTCAACGTTTCGTTCGCACCCTCCCGGAACCTGGTGCGCCTTCCGTGGCAACCATGAGTGAGTTGGTTTCACAGCACCCGCGGCTGATCCACCATTACACGTTCGAGGGCGCGACAACACAGGAGCAGTATCGCGATCATCGCGGGGGCTTCCCCCTCTCCGAGGTCGCGATGGGTGAGGGCCGAGGCCGCGGGACGCTGCGTGCGGTGCGCGGCTTTGACGCGACCACGACCGCGTTCGCAGTCCACCGCTCGGACGAATCGGATAACTTCCGCGGCGTGGCGTTACAGTCGGAAGCGGTCTTTGAACCGCCTCCGGAAATGACCGTAGAGCTTCTCTTGAATCTCAATCTGCCGAAAGACGGGGTCAAAGGCGCCGTCTTCGCGGCGTTGGCCACCCGCGGCGGCGGCCGTTCGAGTTTCTTCCTAGCCGCGCTGGAACACGGGCAGCTCATGCAGATTCTCAGCGCGGATGCTTCGTTCATCGAAACGGCAGACGATTACGCCTTCGTCCCTGGACACTGGTACTACGTGGCGAGCAATCTGCGCACGGTGTCGGGACAGACCCAGGTGAACACCTACGCAGCTAATTTGTCTCGCGGCGAACGGAAGCTCACCCGTGTGGTCAAAGACCAACTCATTGCGGGCGTGCCTGCCGTGGGGCGTTTGGGTGTGGGCAAGGGCTTCGACGCGAATGACGCCCACGCCTATCCGTGGTCCGGAGATCTCGACGAGGTGGCGATCTACGATGCCGTCATCGACGAGGGTACGCTCGAGCGGCACCTGCAAGCCATCGTCGGTACACGCGGCGTTGCGAGCCAGCCGTAAATGCTGTCCGGAAATCCCGCTTGAGCCGAACGTCCAAAGTCTGTCGCATCTTCTTGCCCTGCCAAGTCTGACTCGCGTTTGCATCGTACGATTGCCCCTCCGACACGCTTGGCGTCGGGGCAGTGTAGATTCCCCGACAAAGGGTTAGGCATTCTTGCTCTCGGCGAACCCCACCCGCGACGGAATAGGTTCTTCTGTCATCGAGTAACATCTCGCGCCGAAGTGGCGTGAGCGGAGCGACATCTTTCAGATTGCCAGTTTTTTCCCCTAGCGAGAGAGTCCGAGCGTTGGGTTAGAGATACGGTCGGTCCACGCCTCCTTGTCGCAGAGCGCCTTTGGAGCCTCGATGAATATGCAGCCGCGAGGGGGCCGGTCGATTCCAACGGCCCCCCGCGAGGGCCGATTGCGAATTGAAAGGCCTGCACCGCGCCGCAGGCGTGCGAAAGGCCGCGCTTGATCCAAGGCGGGAGAGAAGAAGCGAGGGCAACATGCAAAACGGATCTGCAACGGTCTATGTGATCGATCCAGAATCTCAGGTGCAGAATGCGATTTATGATCTTGTCTCGGCCATGGGCCTGCACTGTATCACTTGCGCGACCGGCCATGAGTTCTTCGCAGAGTACGACGCGTCGGAGTCGGGGTGTGTCGTGCTCGAGGTGAAATTGCCAGATATGAGCGGACTGCAGATCCAGCGGCAATTGCAGGCCGACGGGATGCGACCGCCGCTGGTCTACTTGAGTGCACAGACGGATATCTCCCTGGCCGTGGAGTTGTTCCGGCGCGGCGCGGTGCATTATTTGCAGAAACCATTGCAGCCTCTGGAACTCATCGGCGCCGTCCTCGAGGCGCTCGCCGTCGACAAGTCTCATCGTGAGGCGGTGCGGCAGCAGCAAGAAGTCGCCGAAGCGATCGCCGTCCTTACGGCCAAGGAGCGTCGGATGCTTCGATTGATCGCCGACGGCCAGTCGAATGTGGAGATCGCCTCCGAGCTG
>CAZFKF010000837.1:0-3374 GCA_964518805.1 uncultured Planctomycetaceae bacterium
ATTCTGCCGTATATGGAACAACAGCCGGTGTTCCAGTCCGTGCAGTCGTGGTCTCAGCAGCAACCGACCGAGGTGGCCTACTACGAAGCTCCCATTGGGCCTGGCGGACTCAGGGCGCGGGAAAGCGTTACCGTGCCATACTGCCGATGCCCTTCCGATCCTTCGGAAGCGTTCTATAGTGGTTGGGCGCAGACGAGCTACTCGGGTTGTTTGGGCTCGCAGTTGACTCCGTCGAACGACGGGAATTGCCAGCCCTACACAACCCCCAATGTGAACTACGAGGATCCGGGTGGACAGAGCGGCCACGGAAACACGAATGACGCCAACCAGATCTCCGGCATGTTCTGCCGTTTTGGGATGATTATCGGCATTCGAGACGTCACCGACGGAACGGCCAACACCCTATTTGTTGGCGAGATGCGTCCGGATTGCCACGATCACCGGGAAGGATGGTGGTCGTACAACGGGTTGGGCAGCGCCCACGCTTCTACGGCCTGCCCCATCAACGACCCGACCACGTGCCCAAGGGCCACTTCAGGCTACAACTATCCAAACTGTGCAGCAGCGAGCAACTGGAACCTGTCCTGGGGATTCAAGTCGATGCACCCTGGCGGGGCTCAGTTCCTGCTGGTCGACGGCAGTTCGCGGTTCATTAGCGAGACGATTGACTACGCGACGTACCAGCACCTGGGCGGCCGACGCGATGGACATCCGGTCGGCGCCTTCTAGCGAAACGCCACGAGGGCGGCGATCGGATTCGTTCTGATCCCGATCCTCGCGAACACTGGGCGATGTCCGCAAGCCCAAGGGTCGCGCCCCTGGGCTTGCGGCGCTGTTGTGTGTTCCGGGAGTTGCTGCGCGTTTGAATGAAGCGGCGACGGTTTCGCATCCATCAAGGGTCGTCGCCCGAGGCGGTTACGATCGTTGTTTCTACGCTTTCATGAGGATAGACACGTGTTGCGGCAACTGATAGCTTTGGTCGTGGCGGCAGTGCTTGGCGTCGGTCTGGTCGGCTGCGGTGGCGGCGGCGGCGGACCGGACCTCGTGGGGGTGAAGGGGAAGGTGACCTACAAGGGCGAAGCGCTGGCCGGGGCCACCGTGAGCTTCATTTCCGAGAAGGGGACTCCGGCCGTTGGGTCTACCGATTCCGCCGGGGCCTTCAGTCTGAGCACCAACGGAAAACCCGGTGCGGCCAAAGGGGAGTATCGGGTGGGGGTCACCAAGACGGCGAGCGCCACCGGTTCGGCGAACCCCAGCCCTGAAGACATGATGAAGATGATGAAGGGTGGCAAGATGCCTGCCACAAAAGCCGAAATCCCTGCGAAATTCGGCGATCCGAAGAAGAGCGGCCTGACCGCCACGGTCGGCAGCGATGCCTCGAAGAATGACTTCACGTTCGAACTGAAAGAGTGAGGAAGGCGAGTTGGCGCGTCAAGCCGTGAGTCCGGCCGCTCTTGCCCGTTCGTTGCGGCGATGGGTGCTGGCGGCAGCAGGCGTTCTGGTCCTGGCTGCTGCAGCGATCGGTTGGCCTTGGATACGAGTGGAGAATGCACTGTGCGATGCGCGGCGCTCACTCCAACGCGGGGATCCGGCGGCCGCCCTCGAACCACTCCAGCGCGCCGAGCAAATCCAGCCCAACCGCGCCGACGTCCAGTATCTCCTCGCGGTGGCCAACCGCCGCGTGGGGCGGTTGGAGGTCTTTCGCGGCCACCTGCTCCGGGCCCGCAATCTCGGCTCCGGGGCGGACGATGTCCAACGCCAAGAGTGGCTGGCAAGTGCCCAGTCGGGCAACGTCGAGGAAGTCGGGGGCCAGTTACAGGCGCTGATTGACTCGGGGGTGTCGGACGACGTCGCCGAGTAAATCTACGAAGCCTTGATTCGGGGGCACCTCGCGGCGATTCGGTTCCGCGAGGCCTAGTTGGGTCTCGAACTGTGGATTCAGTGGCGTCCTCAGGCACCGCAGGCGCGACTGATGCGGGCCTCGCTCTACGAAGAGATGGGCGACCTGACTTCCGCCATGGGAGACTATCGCGCCGCGGTCGAACAGATTCCGCGGAGCACGTCGGCGCGAATTCATCTCGCACAAGGACTGTTGTCGCAAGGCCAGATCGAAGGTGCTCAGGAGCAGTTGGACGCGTGCCTGGCCTTGAACCCGAACGACGCCGATGCGCTTGCGGGCGAGGCCCGGTGCGCCCGCGCGAGACACGAGGACGACCAAGCCCGGGCATGGATGGACGCCGCGTTGGCCCAGGACGTACCCGGCAAGAAACGGGCCGACTTTCTTTCCGAATTGGGGCAATGGCAGTTGGACGACGGGAAGGCCGTCCAGGCGGTCAACACGCTCGCGCAGGCCGCAGCCCTGGCTCCGGCCGAGGCGCCGATCCATCACCGGCTGGCCTCAGCCCTGGCGCGCGCCGGACAACCCCAACGCGCCAAAGAACACGAGGACCGGGCCCAGCAGCTCCGCGGCAAGCAGGACCGCCTGATTACTATCCGCCGGATGATCCTCGACAAGCCCGGCGACGCTGAGTTGCGCTATGAGGCCGGGACGATTCTCCTCGGCGAAGGCTTTCTCAGCGACGGCCTGGCCTGGCTTTCGGCTGCCCTGGTGTGCGATCCCCATCACCGCAAGACTCATCAGCGGCTGGCCGACTACTACGCCCAGGCGGGCAATCCGCAGTTGGCCGCGCATCACCGTCTGCTGGCCGCGTCGGTCCCCGCGGCAGGCCAGGGGACCAAACCGAATTAGTCCGTCCATGCAGCAGGCGACAATCACTCCGCCGCCGAGCGATTCGCATCCGTGGCGCAGGTGGACGCGTTACGCCGTGGTGGGCGGAGTATTGGCTGCCGCCGCGGTGTTCGGGCTCTACTGGCGTGCGGGTTGGCCGCGCCGGCATTTTCAAAGGGCCCTGCAAGCCCTCGACGCCAGGCGTTTCGACGCAGTCCAGGCGGAGCTATCAACCCTGGAGGCTGTCGCGACGTACAAGCCGCACTGCCACTATCTTCGCGGCGCGCTGTTGTTGGCGAAACGGCAGATCTACCCGGCTTTGGAGCAGTTCGCATTCTCGGTGAACGACCCGGAATTGCGGACGCGAACGCTAGCCCTATCCGGACAAGCCTTATATCAGGTACAGCGATTCGGCGAGGCCGCGGGGCTTCTTTCGCGGGCTGTCGAGGCCGATCCGGAGGCCGCAGAAACCCGGCGTTGGCTCGCCTTGGCGTACTACGACCTCGGATGGATCGACCCAGCCATCACCCAACTGGCGAAGATCGCCGAGTTGGAGCCCTCGGACGCGCGGCCGCATCGGCTCATGGGCCTGATGTATAAGGACTTCGAGCATTTCTCCACGGCCATCGAGATGTATGGAGAAGCG
>CAZFKF010000838.1:0-3364 GCA_964518805.1 uncultured Planctomycetaceae bacterium
GGATGCAGATCGTAGAATCGCGATTGGCTCGCGACGACCGCATGGTGCTTTTCGTCGCTCCGTCGGCCAGTGCGGAACGATGGAAATCGGCGGCCGGCGTGGCCGACGTGCGGTTGTGGACGATCGGCTTCGACACCATCGTTCAGGTGATCCTGATGGGTCCCGACCGGCTTAGCTGGCAACTGACCATGATGGCGCCCTTCTTAGTGCGCACGTCGCCCGGCGGTTCGTCCGGCGCCCGTACCGCCGATGATCGGCAAGCCCCGATGTTCTGGGAGACCAGTGCCGAGGTCTCTTCGCAACAGACTCGATCGCGCCAAGGGGCTTCTGACGACAGCCACGAAGCGACGCCCGCGACCCCTTTGCGAACGGGACGCTTGATGTACCTTCGAGGTCAATTTGCCGGCACGCCGAGCGCGACGAGTTGCTACCAAGCGGCTCGGCTCTCGGACCGGCAATTGGATGAAATGAACACGGCAGATCAGGCTCAGCAGGTGTCGATCCTCCGCATGGCCAAGCAGTACGCCACGTACTGGCTTGGTCTGTTGGCGTTCGAGGAGGACAACTATCCTTCGGCCCGCGACTACCTTTTGACTCGCACTTTGGAAGCCACTCCGCGCAACCCGTGGACGGCCGCCGCGAGATACAATCTGGGCCGCGTCTACGAGTCGGAGAAACAGTACGCCAAAGCGATTCAGCAGTATCAAGCGAACACCGAAGCCGTCGACGCCCACGGCATGCGGTTGCGCGCCCGATGGCTGGAGTCCCTCGCCAAGCCCGCTGATCTCGGCAAGCCCCCTGCCACGGGCGGCGAGAAGAAGGAACCTACGGCCGAGACTCCCGATCTGCCGGGACTTCCCGATCTGCCCGGACTGTCCGAGGGGCCGGCGGCGAAGAAGAAGGCCGAGATGCCGGGCAAGAAGACCGAATCGACAGCAGTCAAACCTGCGGCAACGGCTCCGCCTGCCCAACCGCCAAAGCCAGCCGAAAAGGGCCAGAAGTTGGAAAAGAAGAGCGAACCGGCCCCAGCCAAAAAGTCGTGATGCTCGGAGATCGCCCGTAATTCTTCGCTTCTCTGACCTCGAAGGCGCGTTCGTAAGGGACATTCAATCGCGCCAGCCCGCAATGCATTCCCGCGTTGCGGCCACGGGATCTCTCTGCCCCCCTGAAGGAGCTGAATTTCCTTGACTTGACTGCGGCAAAGGGCAGAATAAACCGAAGAACGACTTGCGGTCGTAACGAACTCCCAGGGGGCGGCCACCATGCGACCACGGACAGTGCACACCACAGCGAGGATGCGACGACATCCTGTTTGGCACGCTGAGCGCGCGTCGCCTGGCGGTCGTGTGGGAGCGGTTTCCGCGGCGAAATCGATGAAGCCCCTCACCGTCGCGATGGTTTTTCTGGCGGCATGGGCGGCGTGGGGCGGTGCAGCCTTCGGCATCGACGTCGTGCTCAAGGACGGCCGGATCCTGCGGGGCAAGAAAGCCCTGGTGACAAGCCTCAACCCGCTGCCTGCTGCCAATCCGGCCAACAGCGCGGGCGACGTCCCGCTCATCGAGGTCCTGGACGACGATCTGCGGCGCATGTTCTATTCGATCCGGCAAGTCGTTCAACGTCGACCGGAAGAGGCGGCCGAGGTACCCGAGAAATTTCGCATTCGCCAGGTGGGCGTGAAGCATACCGGGCAGACCGTGAAGGTCGTCGGTCCGCTCTTGGATGTCCAGCCGTTCGACCAGTACGGCCGGCGGACCGTCACCATGTTGACGGGTAAGGGCAAAGCGAAGATTGTCCAGGCGATCACGGAAGTCACGCCTTCCTATGTCAAGGTGGAGGGGCTCACGCACGTCTGGGACATGCGCATCGCTACCAGCAGCGTCCCTCACGACGCCTTGGCGAAGCTGCTGAAAGCGCAGTCCAAGGAAGGAGGCCTCGAGGACGCCAAGCGGATCGCCCGTTTCTACCTCCAGTGCGAACGCTATGAAGACGCCGCCGGAGAACTGCAAGCTTACTTGTCGCAAAGGAAGGACGACGCCGCGCTGAAGGCCCAGTTGCAGCCGTCGCTCGACGCCATCAAGCAACTTAGCGCGAAGAGGCTCTTGAGCGAATTGACCATGCGCCGCGAGGCGGGACAGCACCAGCTCGTGCTGCGAATGCTCAAGAAGATGCCCACGGAGGGAGTGGCCGGGGAAACGGTTCAGGCGGCGCGCGAAACGTTGCGCCAGTATGACGCCGACGACGCGTCGCGCAGGCAGTCGATCGAACGGATCGCGGCCCTCGTCAAGCAGGTCGGCGACGCCGCACTGCGCAAGCGAATGGAACCGGTCGTGCGCGAGATTGCCGCCGAGTTGAACGTCAATACGCTCGACCGCATGGCGGCGTTCCGTGAACTGGCCGACGATCCGAAGCTTCAGCCCAGCGACAAACTCGCCTTGGCGATCAGCGGCTGGCTGCTGGGGGCCAAGGGGGCCGTTCCGCGCCTGTCGACCGCATTGTCCCTCGTCCAAGTCCGAAGCCTGATCGTTCAGTACTTCGCAGCCTCCGACAAGTTGTCGCGTCAGGAGGTGCTGCAAGGCTTCCGTTCCGAGGAGGGGGCAAACCCAGCCCTTGTGGCCCGACTCTTGGCGCACATGAAGCCGCCGATCCCCGTGGAACGGCCCGAAGACGACTCGCTGTCGATTGAGTTCGACGTGCCCGGCACAAGTTCGTCGTCGCCATCCGTGCGATGCTTCGTTCAACTCCCGCCCGAGTACGACCCCCACCGTCGCTATCCGGCGATCCTGACCCTGCACGGGCCGGGTCTCACACCGGAGCAACAGATCGACTGGTGGGCGGGTCCGCGCGTGGAAGGGAAGTGGCGGGCCGGGCAGGCCGCTCGCCGCGGCTACATCGTCATCGCTCCCGACTGGACCCTCGATCACCAGAGACAGTACGAGTACTCCGCCCGCGAGCACGCCGCCGTGGTCGATTCGCTCCGCGCCGCATGCCAGCGGTTCTCAATCGACACCGACCGCGTGTTTCTCACGGGGCATTCCTTCGGCGGCGACGCGGCGTGGGACATCGGCCTGGGGCACCCGGACCTTTGGGCCGGTGTGATTCCCATCGTGGCCCAGGCCGACAAGTACTGCGCCTTCTACTGGGAGAACGCCGCCTTGCTGCCGTTGTACTTCGTGTGCGGCGAACTGGACGCCAGCCGCATGATCGCCAACTCCCGCGACTGGGACCGTTATCTGCAGAAAGGCTACAACACCACGATCGTCGAGTATCAGGGGCGGGGCCACGAGAACTTCTCCGACGAAATCTTGCGCCTCTTCGACTGGATGGGCCGCCTGCGACGCAACTTCGCGCCCAAAGAGTTCAGCGT
>CAZFKF010000839.1:0-3360 GCA_964518805.1 uncultured Planctomycetaceae bacterium
CTCCTACGGTTACGGGGCGCCGTACTACGGGGCAAGCGACTACGGGTATTCCGGCGACTACGGCTACGCGGCTCCTGCCGTGGCCTATTCCGCCCCAGGCTATGAAGCGAGCGTGGGAACCGGCATCACGCAGCCGGCGGTCTCCGATGAAAATGCCAACCCGCCTCCGGCGAGTGAGAGCCCGGCTCCTGACAGCAAGTTCTACACCAGCGCCTTCGATGCGTTCCATCGCGGCGACTACCGCGGCGCGGTGCGGTGGGCGGAGCATGCGGCCATCGAGTCGCCGCAGGACATTAGAGTGCACCGGCTAATGGCGCAAACCATGTTTGCCCTTGGAAACTACCGCGGTGCGGCGATCGAGGCCCACGCGGCGTTGGCCCTTGGCGCGCCGATGGACTGGAACACGCTGCAGGCCGACTACGGCGACGTGTCGGCGTATACGACCCAGTTGCGGGCACTGGAGCAGGACTCCAGCTCGCATCCCTCGGCGCCCGAGGCCCGGTTCTTGCTGGGCTATCAGTACCTTATGTTGGGCTACCCGCAGCAGGCCCGCGACCAGTTCGCCGAGGCGGTGAAGCTGGTGCCGGCCGACAAGCTCGCCGCGAAGCTGTTGGCCAGTCTCGGTGGCGGGGGCGCGAAGGTCTCCAATGCCGCGGCCACGAAGTCGCCGTGAATCCGCAAATACTAGGTTTGGCAGGTAGCGATTCAAGGCTGGATCGCTGATCGAGTTCGGCACGCAGGCAGCCCGTAGGATGCGACAACAGGGCCTTTCGGGCAACCGGACCCTGGGTGGCGGCCTGTGTCTCGGTTGTCCTAACGGAGAACGATGATGACATCTCGCGTGTTTTTGATTCCCTGGCTACTGTTGGTTGGTGCGATCATGAGTCTCAGTCTTGCCCAGTCCGCCCTGGCGCACGGCGGTGGCGGAAGGGGAGGCGGCGGACATGGCGGTGGCGGTGGGTTCGGTGGGGGTGGCTTCGGTGGAGGCGGCCACTTCGGCGGGGGTAGCTTCGGCGGTTACGGCGGAGGTGGCCTCGGCGGGGCGCACTACGGCAGCTTCGGTGGTTACGGCGGCACGCACTTCGGTGGGGAGTCGTTTGGAGCCGGACACCTGGGAAGCGGAGTCTACAGCGGCGGGGCGATCAGCGGCGGTCGCGGCCGTCTTGGCGTCGAGTCCGGCATGGCCAACACGCTCCATCCCGGAGAGGCATTCCGATCGAACTGGGGCCACAATTTCGACCGCTGGAACGGCGGCGAATTTCGTGGACATGAAGGAGAGGAGAGACGCGAGCGATTCGGTTATGGCTATGGAGGATATGGGTACTTTGGCGGGTACCCGTTCTCCGACTTCTCCTACTTGCCTTACTCCTACCCGTACGGCGATTACTCTGATTTTGGAGTCGGCGGCTACCCCGATTACAGCTCTTACGATTACAGCATGCCGATCGCCTCTGACGTCGGGCCGGACTACGGGTTAAGCGGAGGCGTCGACACTGCCCAGCCCGGAATCGCTGAGGACAACAGCCGTCTCTCGTCGGCCGGCGAATTCCATTCCGCGGCTCTCGACGCATTCCGTCGAGGCGACTACCACGAGGCCATCCGTCTGGCGGAACATGCCGCCATCGACAACCCCAAGGACGTCAAGGTCCATCAACTGATGGCCCAGGCTTTGTTCGCCCTGGGCATTTATCGCGGGGCAGCCATCGAGGCCCACGCCGCCTTGGCGCTCGGGCCGGCGATGAATTGGGACACCTTGTACGGCTACTACGGCGACGCGTCGGCTTTCACCACCCAATTGCGGAAGTTGGAGAAGTATGCCGGCGATCATCCCAAGGCGCCCGACGCCGCGTTCCTGCTTGGCTACCAGTACCAGATGACGGGCTTCCCGAAAAACGCGATCGCCCAGTACCTCGAGGCGATCCGACTCGTGCCCGCGGATAAGTTGGCGGCGAAGATTGTGACGGAACTAGGGGGCAAAGTGCCCGCGAACGTCGCGAAAGCCATCCAGCCGCCCCCGAACGCGGCCAAGGTCCGGTAGCTCTTGGCGAACATCTCAGGCGCGGACGATGAAGTTCCGCAGGAATAGGCTGAGGCCCATGCCGACCAGTTCGCCGCACGGCGCGAGCGGGAAGGAGGCACCATGAGTGCTCCCTTTCATGTGGATTGCTCCCAGCGGCCTTGCCGCGTACCGTTGACGGCCTGCTTTTGCCACGACCTTGAATGCCTTTCGGCGGGAGTTGTGATGCCCCGCGAATTCGACCTGGTGTGCATCGGCAGCGGACCGGCGGGCCAACGGGCCGCCGTCCAAGCCGCCAAGCTCGGGAAGCGTGTCGCCGTGATCGAGCGTCGGCGGATGGTGGGCTGCGTCTGCGTTGACACGGGGACGATCCCCAGCAAGACGTTCCGCGAGGCGGTCTTTCTGACCGTGCGGCCTTTCGGACCGGCCTGGATCGACTTTTTCGCCGACGCCGGACCGCGCGTCACCATGGAGCAGCTTCTTGCGCGGATTCACCATGTGATGCAGCGTGAAGCGGAGATCATCGGTCAGGCCGTCATGGCGTTTAAAGGGGGCCTGGACTACTTCCTGCACACCGTGTTCAACTACGCCACGCTTGCCGAGTGCTACAAGGTCGCCGGCCTGGAGGCCGCGAACAAACTCCATGCCTAGCGGCGGAGATGCCGCGAACCCAAGTTCAATAGGCATTCCGACGGAGAGTCTCCAAGGGAGAGTCAGTCTGGCTTTTCGTACGTGGCGTGGACCTCCTGGCCGTCGACGATTTCGTTCACGTCGCCCACGATGACCTCTTCCTGGCCAGTCCACGCGGTCCAGGAATTCCCCTCCATCTTCTTGAGCACTTCGTCCCACGGCCCGTCGGTTATGCCGCGCTGGACCTGAGTCTTCACCGCCCTGCCGTTCACCAGAAGGAAGCAGTAGGCCTGATTCCCCTGCAGGGCAATCGCCTGGTCGGGGAGCACCCGGGCATTGGGTTGCTCGATGAGGACCTTCCCGCATACGTACATGCCCGGCCGCAACCCGTCGTAGTCTTTCATCGGCAGGTCGATCTCGGTGCGGAGGGCGCGGCTCTTGACGCTGAGGTCCCAGGCGGTTCGGGTCACGGTGGCCGGGACCTCCAGGCCGTGAATCGCCTCGACGCGGACCAGGGCCTTCGTCCCCTCGCGGACATAGCGGGCGTACGCTTCGGGCACGTCGACAAAGATCCGCACCAGGTCGGTCCTCGCCACCACGAACATCGGCACCCCCCTGGAGTTTTCGTTGTCGCCGGCGCGCGCCTGGACGTAATCGCCCGTGTTGGCGTTGCGGACCGTCACGATGCCGTCTGCGGGGGCGGTCACTTTGGT
>CAZFKF010000840.1:0-3359 GCA_964518805.1 uncultured Planctomycetaceae bacterium
ACGTGCACGACGTGCACGTCAAGGTGATCGGCACGCGCAATTCCGACTTCGTCTCCGGGTCGACCGACCTGCGCGGGGTGTTCGTGGCCGACGGCATCCGCGGCACGTCGACCGTCATCGCCCAGGCCGACCCGGCCCGCTACGCCTTCTTCCGCGGCCAGATCGACCTGAATCGCCAGGAGCCTCGGCCCGCCGCAACCGCCCCGGCCGAGGCGAAGCAGCCGGCGGACGCCGGGGGCGATGCCGCCGGAAAGGGCGATGCCGCGACCAAGGCCCGTGCCCGAAAACCGGCCAAGTCGCTCGAACGACAGTTGCTCGAAGGGATCGAAAGCACGAACTACTTCAACCAGACCAAGCAGGTCGACCAGCTCAAGTCGCTCTACAAACGCGACCAGTCGGGCGTGGAAGCGCAAAAGGCGTATTGACCGCGTGCGCGAACCGCAGTCTCAACGGCAGTCCGATTCGGCCGCGACGTACGTCCCCTCTCCCTTTGGGAGAGGGGAGAGTCTTCGGACAGACTCTCACTGCGTCGCCTCATTCTCTCACTGCGTCGCGTCATCGCCCGTAATGGTGAGCATCGCGCGGAAGACTTTTGCATCGACGGTCACGGAGATGAACCGCACCGAGCCGTCGGCGAATAGGGCGTTGAACCCGCCCGGATGGGCCTTGCCCAGGCCGGCAAGCGGCTTGGCGGCATTGAATTGCCAATCGTCGGGCTTGGTCCAGGGCACGGCGCGGGCGGGATCCACTTCCAACGCCATGATCGTGTTCGACGCGCCGTTGGCGATTTCGGCCAGTGCCCGCCCTTTGCTTCCTTCGAACATCAGCCCCTTGCCGCTGACCGCCAGGTAATGGGCCATCCCGGGGCGCAAAGGGGCGGAGGGATTCTGATACAAGGCCGGCATGCGCGGAATCAGCTTCTTGTTGTGCGCGCTGTCCCATGGCTCGTCGAGGTGGAACTCGCGGTAGAGCGCCTGTTGCTCGATGTAGGGAAGGACGTGCACCCGCCAGCTCAACAGCGGCTTCCCGCTCTTGTCGAAGTTGGCCCGCGGTGGGAACGTCTTATAAACGTCGTGGTAGTTGTGCATCGCCAGGCCGATCTGCTTCAGGTTGTTCACGGACTGGGAACGCCGGGCCGCTTCGCGGGCGGCCTGCACCGCTGGAAGCAGCAGTGCGACCAGCACTCCAATGACGGCGATCTGCGTCTGTCCTTGGCCGTGCGTGCGAAGCACCAACGTATCGCCCTTGCGCACCGGACGGAGGGCTTCCAGCATCCGCTCGCTTATCCGCCGCGAGTACTTGGCCATGGCTTGCTGCACCGAGTCGTCGCTCCGGGACTCCATGGCAATTTGCGCTGCGATCAGCTGCTTGCCCATGGCGATCGCATGGTCGATGATCTCGGCGACCTCCCCGGCCGCACGCTCGTCCGTGGCCCGCACGGAGAGCGACATGGCCATGGCGCCGGTGAAATCGGCCCTGACCACCACGGACTGCACCAGTTCCGGCAGCTTCGCGGCCTCGGCCAGCGGCGGGGGCAATGGTGCCTGGGACAGCGCGGCAGCGGCCAGCGGACGCAGCGGCTCAACCGCCAAAACCGCCGTTGCATCGGGCACCGGCTGCATCGCGCCGAGAAGCTTACTGACCGCACCAGGCGCTGGCTTCGCATGGTTGGCGAGCATTTTGCGCAACAGCCCCTCGTCGGCTACGACCAGCGTGCGGTCGTCGGCGCGGAAAATGCCGAAGCCGGCCGTTTCCAGCGGCTTGCGGTACGGCTTGCCGTCGAGTTGCCCCTCTTCGGTCTGTGCCCACAGCGGTCCGAGCACCCTGCCTTCCGGCAGTCTGTTCGCCATGCGGAGCACGATTCCGGCCTGCGGCGGCCGGCCGGGCGACGGCGGCTCGACGATCAAGAGCGCCTGTTCGATGTCCAGCGGGTCGATGTCCAGCGTCTTCTTGCCGGCGGCGGTAATGACCTCGGTGGGCAGCATTTCCGCTTCGGGAGCGGTCAGCACTCGCCGCGGATGGAGCACCACCGCGGCGACACTCTCCGGGGTGACGTATCCCAGGTCGACTTTCGCGCCGGGTACTGATTTACTTGCCCCGTGAGCCGCCGGCGGCTGGGAGTAGGCCAGCGACGGCGACAGGGTCATCACGACGGCCAGAAGCCACGCCACTCTTACCCGATGTCTCTTGCGCATCGCGCACCTCCGTTTCAGCACGTGTGAGGCGTGAAGGGCGGACCGAGCGAAGCGAGGTCCGCCGGACATTCCACGATCCTATGGCGGGCGTCGCTGCGCTCCGTCCGCCCTACGATTCTGCTTTCCCCCCGCCCACATTCTTCTCGATTCGCGGATCCCTAATGCACCGCGTTGCCGCGGCCGAGGATCTCGTCCTGGAAATGGCCGGCGATGGAAAGGAACGCATTGGGGGCCGATTGGCCCAGACCGCATTTCGAGGCCAGTTGGAGCGTCTCGCCCAGCGAGCACAGTTCTTTGAGATAGGGCATCGAGCACTTGCCCTGTTTGAGCATGGACACGCCTTCGAGGATCTTGGGAACGCCTTCGCGGCACGGGGTGCACTGGCCGCACGATTCGTCGACGAAGAACTCCAAAAAGTTCTCGGCCACGTCGAGCATGTCGCGCCGGGGGCCGAAGACGATGATCGATCCGCCGGTGGGGACGTCCTCGTAGGCGATCGTGCGATCGAAGTGGGAGGCCGGCACGCACTGGCCCGACGCCCCGCCGACCTGCACCGCCTTCGCCCCCTCGCCGCCCACTTCGCTCAACAGTTGCGCCACGGTGATGCCCATGGGGAACTCGTACACGCCGGGCCGGGCACAGTCGCCCGAGATGCTGAACAGCTTGTAGCCCGACGATTTGTCGGTGCCGTGGCTGCGGAACCAGTTGGCGCCCCAGGCGAGCACACATACGACCCAGGCGAAGGTCTCGACATTGTTGACAATCGTCGGCCGGCCCAGGTATCCCGTGTCGATGGGGAACGGCGGCCGGTTGCGGGGCTCGCCGCGATGCCCTTCGAGCGATTCGATGAGGGCCGTCTCTTCGCCGCAGACGTAGGCCCCCGCGCCCATGCGGATCTCGATGTCAAAGTCGAATCCCGCCTGACCGCAGACGTCCTTGCCCAGGGTCTTGGCGTCGCGGCGGCGCTGGAGCACCTGTTCGAGGTGCGGGCGGAGGTAGGTGTACTCGGAGCGGAGATAGACGACGCCGTACCGCGCGCCGATCACGCGGGCGCCGATGGTCATCCCCTCGAACACCAGGTCGGCGTATTCCGAGAGGATCACACGGTCTTTGAACGTGCCCGGCTCGCCTTCGTCGGCATTGCAGACGACGTACTTCTTTTCG
>CAZFKF010000841.1:0-3358 GCA_964518805.1 uncultured Planctomycetaceae bacterium
GCCCCCTACTTGAAGGAAATGGTCGATTGCATCCATTCCCTGGGCGGCAAGGCGATCTACCACAGTTGCGGCGCCATCCGGGCCTTCATTCCGGACCTGATCGGACTGGGCGTGGACTTGCTCGATCCGATCCAACCGGTCAACGCCGAAATGGCGCCGGAACGCCTCAAGGCCGATTTCGGCGATCGGCTCGTGTTTCACGGCGGGATCGACATGCAGCACCTGCTGCCGCACGGTTCGCCCGACGAAGTCCGGGCCGAAGTGCGCCGTTACTGCCAGGCGCTCGGCCGCAACGGCGGCTACATCCTCGGCCCCGCCCACCTGTTCCAGCCGGACGTCCCGCCCGAGAATATCCTCGCCGTCTACGACGCCATCGCATGAGTTTGGTGCAGCCGTTGAGCGATATCGTGAGGAGTCCTACCGTGAGAGCTGTCTGTTGTATCCTGGCGAGTTGCCTTGTGGCGTCGGCCGGAGGGCCGGCAGCCGGGGCCGAACCCCCGATCAAGGTCCTGATCATTGGTGGGCAGAACAACCATGACTGGTCGAAGTCCACCCCCTTCATGAAAGAACTGCTCGACAAGGGCGGCCACTTCGAGGCCGCGGTCGACAACGCGCCGCCCCAGGGCGCCGCGCAGGCCGATTGGGACGCTTGGCAGCCGGATTTCGGCCGGTTCCAGTGCGTGGTGCTGGACTACAACGGCCAGATGTGGCCCGATCGCGTCAAGAAGGACTTTGTCGACTACGTTCGCAACGGGGGCGGCGTGCTGGTCATCCATGCCGCCAACAACTCCTTCGCGGGTTGGAAGGAGTTCGAGCAGATGGTCGGACTCCTCTGGCGCGGCCGCGACGACGGAACGAGCCTCTATGTGGACGACAACGGCAAGATTGTGGCCGAAAAGCCCGGCGAAGGCCGCGGCATGGGCCACGGCGCGCAGTACGACTGGAAGATGACGGTCCGCGATCCCGACCATCCGATCACCAAAGGCATGCCGATCCTCTGGATGCACAAACAGGACGAACTGTACCACGGCCAGCGCGGCCCGGCCGAGAATGTCCATATTCTTCTGACCGCCTATTCCGACCCAACCGGCGGGCGCGGCGGCACGGGCAAGAACGAGCCCATGGTCTTCTGGGTCCCCTATGGCCGCGGCAAGGTGGTCACGAATCTGATGGGCCACGTCGGCTCGCTCGACCCGATGAAATGCGTCGGCTTCAAGGTCTTGCTGTACCGCGCCTGCGAGTGGCTGGCCACGGGCAATTGCACGACGCCGATCCCCGACAACTTCCCTACCGCCGAGAAGACCAGCCTTGAGCCATGACGCGGCCTGTTGCCGCGTAGAGACGAGAGAAATCACAGCAAGAATTCACCACGGAGGCACGGAGAATACGAAGGGAATACTGGGCCCCGCGCGGCGCGGAGGGAGAACCGAGCGCAGCGAGGCCCGCCGGATGTGCGGGGGGCTCGCTGCGCTCCGTCGGCCCTGCCGTTCTCTTTCCGCGTTCTCCGCGCACTGCGTGGTGAAGTTGCCAAGCTAGTCCTGGAAGGATTCTATGTCCGACGAACCGCTGATTGCCGTCTTTGTCGATTTCGAGAACCTCGCCCTCGGCGTGCGCGAGATGAAATCCGAGGCGTTCCAAATCCAACTGGTGCTGAAACGCCTGCTGGAAAAGGGACGCATTGTCTACAAGCGTGCCTACTGCGACTGGAGCAACTACCGCGACGCCGTACGCGAGTTCCACGGCCAGGGTATCGAACTGATCGACATCCCCCAGAGCAAGGCCAGCGGCAAGAACAGCGCCGACATCCACATGGTGGTCGATGCCCTGGATCTCTGCTACGCCAAGCACCACATCGACATCTTCGCCCTCCTATCGGGCGACAGCGACTTCTCGCCGCTGGTCTCGAAACTCAAGGAGAACGACAAACGCGTGATCGGCTGCGGGGTAAAAAGTTCGACCTCGAACTTGCTCATCGCCGCTTGCGACGAGTTCATCTACTACGACGACCTGGTGCGCGAGGCGCACCGGGCTCGGGCGGTTGCCAGCCGCGTCAAGAAACAGCCCGACAAGAAGGACAAGAAGCAGGAGGCCATCGAGCGGCTGCTGAAGATCGTCCGCTCCCTGGAGGTCGATTACGATCCCCTCTGGGGTTCGATGGTCAAGCAGGCCATACGTCGCGTCTATCCCGACTTCAACGAGGCGTACTACGGTTACCGCACGTTCTCCGACCTCCTCGAAGACGCCCAATCCCGCGGCCTGATCGACCTGGATCACGATGAGGCCCGCGGAAACTACAAGGTGGGCCTGAGGCAGGAACCGGGAGCGTAGACCGTGCATCCTGCAGAACGCGGCTGACTGACGGCAGGTTGCCTCGGGGCGAGGTGGTCGTCCAAGAGCCGCGCCCCCTTTCCCATTCGACTGGACAGGAGCAGGGGACGACGGAATTTGCCGGCGACCATCGCGGAGCGATTCCCGGACGGCCGCTAAGACTTCTGAAGTAGTTGCAGCCCCCCCACAAGCGACCATCGGCATTGACTTGCCGCAAACATCGGGCGATAATTCAGCTCCGTTTCGAGGGAGATCTTAGCGCCTGCTCTGAATACGGTAAGCGACGTCGTCACCGCAGGGTCGCTGTGGCGCCCGTCTCTCCATAGGTATGGAAGGGACGATGAAGACGCCTACTCTTTAGCCAGGCAGAAACAAGAGGTTAACGCATGGCGTTCGCTTCCGAGACGTGCAGCGATCTGTTCAAGGCCATTTCGGACACCGTCTTTGAGCGCGTGCGGCGCACCGCGCCGGAAGGACTCAAGGGCGACGTGTCGCTCGACACGCCGTTGGACCAGATCGGACTGGATTCGCTGGCGAGAATGGAGGTCGTCAACGCGCTCGAAGAGAAGTTCAAGATGCGGTTCTCCGAGGACGCGCTGTACGACATCGTGACCTGCCGCGATTTAGTGCAGTACGTTGAAGCCCGCTTGACCGACAAATCGCCCCCTCGTCCATCGGGGATGTCATCGATGGCGAGCAAGCGGCAGGCTGCCGGCGGGGCCGACCCTAAGCACGTTGACGTGACCCAGTTCCCGGAGTGCGCTGCCCTCCAGCAGCGCCTCGCGGATTCGATGAAAGCAGGCCTGCCCAATCCGTTCTTCCGGGTGAAAGAGGGGGGCGACGGCGCGCGGTCCATCATCGCCGGACGCGAGATGGTCAGCTATACCCGTTTCGACTACCTGGGAATGGCCCGGCATCCGGAGGTCTTGGAGGCGGCCAAGCAGGCCCTCGAGCGTTTTGGTGCCAGCGCGTCCGCGAGTCGGCTTGTCGGCGGCAACCAGACGGTTCATGAGCAACTGGATCAGGAACT
>CAZFKF010000842.1:0-3356 GCA_964518805.1 uncultured Planctomycetaceae bacterium
CGACGGGTTCGAGCATGACCGCGGGTTCGACGGCGACGGCTGCCGCCCCGGACCTTTCGACCGTCCCCAAGATTGCCACGTCGGAACGGACGAACGACAGATTGTCGTCACGCGGAGACTCCACGTACACCCGACGTTCGATCCGCACCACGTATCGCGGCTCCAGACGCGGCGACAGTGTCTCTCGAACGACCGTATTCAGCGTCGTGTGAAAGTCCTCCCATTCCTGGGATTCCAGAAAGGGGTCAACCCCTGGAAACGGTGAGGGCATCTTGGGTCTCCTCGCAAGTCCCGCCAAATTGATCCTGCGGCACTGATTCTTATTGTATCTTGGCGTGTGCCGGCCGACGAGTATCCCCATGCCGTCTTTCAGCCGTTGTGCGGGTCGAAGAGAATGGCGCCCGAGCGGCGGAAGTGCTCGGACTGGCTTCGGCTGTACTTCGCGTCCCGCAGATCGACGAGGTAGAAGTCGGTTTCCCGGAGGCTGGCCCCGCGCAGGTCCGCGCCGCGGAGATTGGCCTTGCGGATTTCCTCGGGCGGGCGGAAGGACTGCTGGTCGTACTCGTCGGTGTAGAAGCCGGTCCGGCTCCCTTCCGACGCAAGCGGGCTTCCCACCAACCCGCTTCGCGACGAGCCCATGTGGAACACGCAGCCCCGCAAGTTGGCGTTGCGAAGGTCGGCTTGTTCCCAGTCGATGTCAGCCATGGCCGCGCCGTGGAGAATGCTTGCCGCCGTGGCATGCACCTCGGGCTGGTTCTCTCCGGTCATTTGCCACAGGTTTGCCACGCCGTCGGGACTCATCGTCGCCGCGACTCGATCCACGGTATCACGCGGCAACCGCCCGGCAAGCCACCACCGGTACTGCCCGCGCTCGATGGCCCGCGGCAGATGGGCGGCGGCCAGAACCATCCGCATGACACGGTGCCGCAAGAGTCCGATCAGCCCGGGTTCGACCAACAGCGCCGCCAACAACTCTGAGGCATCGTCACCGCGTTGCGGTTGGGGAAATGTTCCAATCCGGCGCTCGTCGAATCGCCGGTCCAAGAAGTCCGCCGGCAACCGGCTGCGCAACACGTGCTCCAGTGCGGAGCCGACATCCGCGATCGACTCGTCGGCGGCCATCTGCTCCAGCACGACGCTCCAAAGCTGCGGATTACCACCGGGCAGATGGCGATCCGAAGCCCACCGCAACCGGCTCTCCACGGAACGGCATTGCTCAGGATGTGCGGCCAGTAGGTATTCGAACCGTTCGTCGTCGCACCAAGGCGCCAGCCGGCCAAGGACGTCCTTGACGTAGGCCCACACGTCCAGGTCGTTCCTGAGCGCGCTGGAGACCAGCTTCAAGAGGTCGGTCATCCGCTGGCTAGATGCCAGCCCCCCCCAGGACGCAGGGCATGAGGGGCGTGGACGCAGCTAGTATTGGAAGAATGAGCAAGCACGAGTCCTGCTGCTCGAAATCTCCCATCTTACACATACTAAATATGTTACAACTCTTGGGAGGTGCGGATGTGCGGCCCCAGCCAGAGCTGCACTACTTCGCACAGGAGAAGTACCCAACCCAATACAGCCGGCCTTTCGAGCGGGTTGAAGGAATTGGATTGGCTGGTGCAATTCTGTCCAAAACTCTGGCGGCAAGCGAGGATAAAACGTCGCGAAGGCGTGAATTTTCTTGACTAGGACCGGCCGCGAGCGTATTTTGGATTGAGGCGGTTCCTTAACGTACTGCCGCTTGCGCACCCGGCTTCCCCGGGAGGGAAATAGGTGCGCAGTGACGAAGGAACGTGGGATGTTGGTACTTTCGCGTAAGAAGAACGAGAGTATTGTCATCAACGATGACATTACTATCGTCGTCGTCGAGATCCGGGGAGACAAGGTACGTCTAGGGGTTGAGGCCCCAAAAGAGGTGCCGGTCCATCGCCGCGAAGTCTTCGATGCCATCCGCCGAAACGAGTCGGCTAGTGGCAAGCCTAACGAAGCTAGCGCCAACGATGCCGGCGCGACGGACACCGCTCAGGCTGCGGGTGACCAATAGACGTATCCACGCCGCGGGTGGCGATTGCCGCGCTCTCCCGTCGATTTTGACGCACGCCGAGACCATTGCCTCTGTTTTCTTGGTCCGGCCTTCGCTCCAGTGGTCTCTCCCGATCGCAGGATCCCTTGACGGGTGCACCGCTCAGGGGTTATACATTGATTTCGCGGTCATCCGTATGGATCACCGAGGCCCCGTCGTCTAACCAGGTTAGGACACAGGCCTTTCAAGCCTGCAACACGGGTTCAAATCCCGTCGGGGTCACATGATCTCCCGCAAGACCGGGAGAATGCACTTTGACGCAACCCGATGAATTGGCGAGGTTCAGGGCTTCGGCCTGTGCCACGCCGTTCATCGGGTTGCGTCGTTTGCGTGAAGGGATTCGCCGCGGCAGCGAGGAGAGACTCAGCAAAGCGAAGAAGGCCGCCGGTGAATGCACCGGCGGCCTTCTGTCAACTGCCTACAGTCTACCGCGGACTGGCTGACGTCTACTTCTTCTTCGCCTGAATGGACGCCTGTGCCGCCGCCAAACGGGCGATCGGCACGCGGAACGGCGAGCAGCTCACGTAGTTCAAGCCCGTGCGGAAGCAGAATTCAACCGAGGCCGGATCGCCTCCCTGTTCGCCGCAGATGCCGATCTTCAGATCGCGTCGCGTTTTGCGGCCCTTCTGCACCGACATCTCAATCAGTTGGCCGATGCCGTCCTGGTCGATCGTCTGGAACGGGTCGGCGGCGAGGATGTTCTTGCTGAGATAATCGGGCAGAAATCCGCCGATGTCATCGCGGCTGAAGCCGAAGCCCATCTGCGTGAGGTCATTCGTGCCGAAGGAAAAGAACTGCGCGGTCTTGGCCATCCGATCGGCCAAAAGCGCGGCTCGCGGAATCTCGATCATCGTGCCGTAAAGGTACTCGACCTTGACGCCCGTCTTGGCCTCGACCTCGGCGTGAACGCGGGTGACGATCTCCTCGGTGACGTCCAGCTCGGCCACGTCGCAAGTCACGGGAACCATAATCTCCGGGTGCGGCTTCTTGCCGGCTTTGAGCAGTTCGGCGGCCGCCTCGAAGATGGCCCGGACCTGCATCTCGGTCACCTCGGGATACGTGATCCCCAGGCGCACGCCGCGGTGGCCCATCATGGGGTTGGTCTCGTGGAGTTGCTTGCCGCGGCGTTCGACGTCCTCGGCCGTGATGCCCAGGGCCTTGGCCAACTCGGCGCGGGCCTCTTCCTGCTGCGGCACGAATTCGTGGAGCGGCGGGTCGAGGAGGCGGATCGTCACCGGAAGGCTGTCCATCGCTTCCATCGTGTCCCGGATGCTACGGTAAACGA
>CAZFKF010000843.1:0-3355 GCA_964518805.1 uncultured Planctomycetaceae bacterium
CTTCGCCCGCGAGGCAGGCCAAGGAAGAGGCCATAAAGTAGAATGTCCCCTTTGTGTGCTCATTTGTGCGCTAGAACGTCCCCTTTGTGCGTCCCTTTGTGCGTCCGCGTGGATGAGTCAAGGCGTTGTCGTCGGGCGAATCGCCGCGTGTGCAGACCGGCCCGAAGCACATGCGATTGCGTGCGGAGGCATTCTGCCCCGTTCATCTCACCGTCACACTCTTGGTAAACGGAAGACTTTCCGATGAAAGACACGTTGATTTTCGCTCTTATTGGCGCCGCTCTGGCATTTCCCGGTGCAAAACTCGAAGCCGCCCCGCCGAACATCGTCTTCATCCTCGCTGATGATCTCGGTTACGGCGACGTCGGCTGCTACGGGCAGGAGAAGATCCTGACGCCAACCATTGACCGGCTTGCCGCTGAGGGAATGAAGTTTACGCACTTCTACGCCGGCGCGAGCGTGTGCGCACCGTCGCGCTGCGTGCTGATGACCGGCAAGCACGGCGGCCACTGCCGCGTCCGGGGCAACGCGCCGATAGCACGACGTCTCCAACAATCGTTGCAGCCCGAAGATGTCACCGTGGCGAGCTTGCTGAAACAGGCCGGTTACGCCACCGCGTTGGTCGGCAAGTGGGGCAATGGCGACCACGACACACCCGGCCATCCGCTCAACCACGGGTTCGATTTCTTCTTCGGCTACCTCGACCAGATTCACGCGCACATGTATTTCCCGGAATGGCTCTGGCGCAACCGCGAGAAGGTCACGCTGCCCAACGAGGTGCGTCCTGTGCCGGTCGGCAAGAACGGCGACTGGGGCACCGGCGGCATCAGCACGAAGAAAACCGTCTATAGCCCGAAGTTGATGCTCGACGAGTCGCTCGCGTTCATTGAGCAGAACAAGTCGCGCCCGTTCTTCCTCTATTTCTCTAGCACGATTCCCCACGCCAACAACGAAGCCGCCAAGGAACTCGGCAATGGCGCAGAAGTCCCCGACCTCGGCATGTACAAGAACAAGCCGTGGCCCGAGCCGGAGAAGGGCTACGCGGCGATGATTTCGTATCTCGATACGCAAGTCGGCGCGATTCTGGTCCGGCTCAAGAAACTCGGCCTCGACGAGAACACGCTGGTCATTTTCACTTCCGATAACGGGCCGGAGAAAAGGGAGTTCGCCGGTTACGATCCCGACTTTTTCAAGTCGTCCGGCCCGTATCGCGGTTTCAAACGCGACCACGCCGACGGCGGCATCCGCATGCCGTTCATCGCGCGCTGGCCGGGCAAGATCAAGGCCGGCAGCGTGAGTGAGCACGTCGGCTACTTTGGCGATTTCTTCGCCACCGCGGCGGAGCTTTGCGGAGCGAAAACGCCCGCCGGGCTCGACAGCATCAGCCTCGTGCCCACGCTGCTCGGCAAACAGAGCGAGCAACGCAAGCACGACTTCCTGTATTGGGAATACCTCGGCGGCAGCGTGTCGTCCTCGCAGTCTGCGCTCATGGACGGCCGCTGGAAAGGCATCCGCACCGGCGCTGCCACCGCGCCGCTCGAACTCTACGACCTGCGCGAAGACATCGGCGAAACGAAGAACGTCGCCGCCGCG
Organism: uncultured Planctomycetaceae bacterium; assembly: GCA_964518805.1. Lineage (GTDB taxonomy): Bacteria > Planctomycetota > Planctomycetia > Pirellulales > Thermoguttaceae > CALFBP01. The sequence goes on from CAZFKF010000843.1 coordinate 1,594, forward strand.
CATCCCGATATCGTCGCGAAGCTCGACGCGTATTTGAAGACCACGCGTCAGGATGCGCCGGACTGGCCGCTGTTCACCGCGCCCGCGAAAACGAAATGACTTTCACGAGATATCCTGGATTGTCGAGCTTCCTTTCCGCGTGTCTGGTTTTGATTTTCGTCGAATTCCTGCACCGTGGCAAGTCATCGGCCGTAGTCGGCGGCGGTTAATCCGAGCAGATTGAGGAGTCGACGTTGAAGACGGGTCGGTTCGGCAACCATGACCTCGGCAGGTCGGGCGCGCCGCCGCAGCGTGTGCCGCTGGACCGACTCAAAAAGGTCGATCACCCGCCGTGCCGTCGGCCAGCGGCAGGCCCGTCCCTCAGGGTACAGCGGCAAGCTCTCGATCTCGCGTCGCTGCATCGCTTGCCGCAGTTCACGCTCCAGCAGGGCTTCGACCAGCAGCGCGAAGAAGTACACGCACAGCAAGGCTTGAATCCGGTGCACCGACTTGAGATAGACCGGCGCCACCTCCAAGTCGGTCTTCAACTGGGCGAAACGCTTCTCGATGGTCGGCTGCCGTTTGTAGACCCGCAGCAACTCCAGCGGGGAGAGATCGAGGACGTTTGTTACCAGGGGAAAGACCCCGTCGCTCTTGGCATCCTCCGCCACCTACGACCGATGGAACATCCGTTACTTTCTCTGCGACGAATCGGGCAAAGTAGTCTGGTCGGCCCTTTCGACGTTTGACCTTCGGACCGTCTTTCCCGACTCGCAGACCGGGCCGGGCGTTTTCGATCCGAGCAAGGCGACGACTCACATCGACCGTTTTGGCAACGTCCCTCCTGCCGAGCGGCTCTACCTGCAGATCGTCGACCCGGACGGCATCTCGCCGCCCATGGCCCTGAGCATTCAAGGCCGAACCGGCCGCGGTGCGTATCCCTTGACCGCCGCCGCCGCCAATTGCGAGACGAGAGGACGCACGACAACATCCGATCACCCGTCCGTGGTGTGCGATCCGAAGTAGTTAGTCATGCCGAACCGGAGTTTGCGAGTCCCACCAACGATCTAGGCGGCCTCGACCTTCCCTGCGTGAATAATCCGGGGGTAGCGTGGGGTCGACTGCGACGCGTAGCCGATGTTCAATAGGGAAGGGACTCGGACGCATCCTTCGAGTCAGAATCGCGGTCTCAAGCCGAAGCATCTGCCGGATCGAGTATGGTCTCCTTGGAACCTATTCCAGAACCACCACGGCCAGCCTTGGCGGACGGGGAACCTCAGGTCCAAGAATCGTCCTGGGGCCGGCTCTTGGAATCGACCCTTGTGCGAGTGAGCCTTCACTGCCTATTGGCCGCAGCGATCGTGGCGGCGATCTGGGGCGTCTACTGGCCGTCGCTGGATCACATTACTGGCACCGATCATTGCGACTACTTGATTAACACGTTTGGCCACTACACGACCTGGGATATCATTCGGCACACGTACAGCTACAACAGGACTCGCATCGTGCGTCCCGGCGACACGATGTTGTTCCGGCCGGTGTATTTCGCGTGGCTTGCCTGGCAGAACGCCTGGTATGGCGCAAACCTCCCGGCCTGGCAGGCGACCGGGATCGCTCTGCATTGCCTCCTGTGCTACTTGGTTTTTCGCCTGCTTCGCCTGCCCTGCACGCTGCCCAATTACTCGTCCTCTCTGGACGGTTGGGTCTTCCCCGCGGCCGCCACGCTCTTCCTGGCGTTGAGCACGAACGTGATGGTGATGGTCACCTGGACGCACGCGAACGG
>CAZFKF010000844.1:0-3349 GCA_964518805.1 uncultured Planctomycetaceae bacterium
AACAGCTACGGCCGGACATGGCGGCGAGGTGATGTATGAATCTGGGCGTGCCTTTGGGAGTCTATGTCGCACTGAGCGCAGTGATGTTCCTCGAGTATGCGGTGTGGGGTGCCTGGGCGCCGGTGCTGGCGGCGCGGCTCCTGGGACCGCTGAAGATGAGCGGCAAACAGACCGGCTGGGTCTATTCCACGCTGCCCATCGCGTGCATCGTTTCTCCGCTGCTGGCCGGGCAATTGGCCGACAAGTGGGTCAACACCGAGTGGATCCTGGCGGCCTGCCACCTTATTGGCGCGGTGCTCCTGTTCGTTGCCGTGAAACAGCGGACCTTCGTCGGCACGTTCCTCGTGATGCTGCTCTACTCGCTGTGCTACGGGGCGACGTTGCCGCTGGTCAACGCCGTGCTGTTCGCCCACGTCAGCGATTCCGGCACGCAGAGTTGGGTCTTCATCTGGGCACCCGTGGCGTGGGCTCTCGTGGGCTGGACGCTCACCGGTTGGCGCGTGGTCCGCAAGGGGGAAGGCGACGGGAGCGACTGCCTCGTCTTTGCCGGGCTGTTGTCGGTGCTGATGGCGGTCTGTTGTCTCTTCCTCCCCCAGACGCCTCCCGCAGACAAGGGTGGCGTGCCGATCGTCGACGCCTTCGCCATGCTCCAGCAGCCCGACTTCCTGATCTTCATCGCCACGTCGCTGGTGATCGCGGGCCTGATGCAGTTCTACTTCCTGGGGTCGGCCCGGTTCATGACCGACATGGGCATCTCGGGCAAGGCGGTCCCGGCCACGATGGCCATTGCCCAGATCGCCCAAGCCATCGCCACGATTGTGGCCTTGGGGACGTTGCTCAATTCCCTCGGGTTCCGCAACACGCTTGCTCTGGGAGCGGGCTGCTGGGTGGTGCTCTACGCGATCTATGTCGCCGGCCGGCCCAAGGTGTTGATCGTCGTTGCCCAGGCATTACACGGCCTGGCCTACGTCATGTTCATGATCGTCGGCCAGGTCTACGCCGCCACAGTCGCGCCCGAGTCGATCCGCAGCTCGATGCAGGCCCTGATCTTTGCCGCCACGACCGGGGTGGGGCTCTTCCTGGGATCGCAGTTGGCCGGAATCGTCATGGATCGTTTCTCGGTCGAAGGCAAGTTCCAGTGGACCAAGATCTGGGCCGTTCCGCTGGCCATCATGCTCGCGGGCACGATCGTCATGGGCGCCGTCTTCAAGGGCGACGTGCCCAAGGAAGAAAAGAAGCCCGCCGAAAAGCCGCAGGCTCGGGCAGCGGTCGATTCGTTGCCAGTGTTCGGGCTGGAATCGCATCGGTAGCAGACCGAGTGCCTGCAACGGCGGCATTAGGACGGAATCGCTCGCTTGGGTCGGAAGGACCGGCAGCGACCGCCGGCCAGCGCGGCACGCTGTCATCTTGGCGATCATGAAGACGGGCAAGGCCACCGGCTTCGGCTTCGCGCCGGCGATCCCTTGGGAGGTCGGTTGCAGGTGATTGACAACCGGCGGCCGGACCGTCGAGAATAACTGTCGTCTGCATTGGCCGTTCACACGACAGCGACGAGGGAGGACGACTATGGGAAGACTCGCCATCGGGATGAATCTGGAGGCGATTCGGCGGCACGAGAAACCCTTCGAGTGGGGAGTCGAAAAGGCGGCGGAACTGGGATTCGAGTATATCGAGCCCATGGTTCACTGGGGCCGCGAGCTGATGAGCGAGGCCCGTTACTATCACACCGTCTCGATGTGGGACGACCCCTACCGAATCCGCCGCGCTGCGGAGAAGGCGGGCCTGAAAGTCTCGGGACTACAGGCCCACGGTCCGGTGTGCCGGCCCGACATGCACGGCGACTATCTCAAGCAGGCCATCCGCTACGCGGCCGAATGCGGCGCGCCGGTGGTCAACACCGACGAAGGGATCAAGGCCCCATGGACCACGGAGGAAGAGGACCACGTCCTCATGCGCTACACCCTCTACGAGGCGGCCCAAGTGGCCGAGCCCCGCGGCATCCTCATCGGCCTGGAATGCCACGCCCAATACTCCAAGACGCCCGACGGCCTCGACCGGATCTATAACCTGGTCAAGTCGCCGGCGATCGGGATCAATCTGGATACGGGCAACGCGTACCTGGCGGGCCAGGATCCTTATGCGTGGCTGGAGCGGGTCGTCGATCGGCTGGTCCATCTGCACGCCAAAGACATCACCGTGCAGCATTCCGACGCCGAACGCGGCAAGGTGACCGGCACGCCCGTGGGCTGCGCCTGCGGCGACGGCGTGATCGATTGGCGGCGCGTGATCGAGATCGTGCGCCGCGCCCCGCGCGACATCGTGCTCTCGGTCGAGTGCGGTTCGATCGACGATGCCGAACGGAGCGTTAAGCACCTCAAGCCGCTGCTGGACCCCAAAGCGTAGGCTTCAAGCATCGCCGGTGGAGCGTCTGTGAAGAAGAGGCTTGCAGTCCTCCTTGGCTCATTCCTGGCCATCGCGGGCGTTTGTCCGGACGATTCGGCTGCCCTGCCGGAACCGGACGCGCCCGCCGTCGCGCCGGGCGTGTTCGACGATTTCGATGACGCCAAGGAATACCCCAGTGCCGAATCGCTCGAGACACTGATGATCGCAACGCCCGGCGAGCGGTGCGAGATTGCCGAGGCGAAGAAGTGGGACAAGCCCATCCGGCGCGTTTCCGGGCTCTTCCGCCTGAATACGTCGTGGCCGGCCGGTTCGTCGCTGCGCCTCTCGATCCTCGATCCGCAGCAATTCCAGGTCCACCTTTGGAACGGCGCGCAGGGAGTAACCCTGCGATACTATCCGGACTACCATCAGACCTGGGGCGCCTACGGAACCACGCGGGAAGCGGACAGACCGCGGCCGGCCGAATACGCCCTTTGGGCAACGAGCGAGGACTACTATCGCCGCTCGGGCCTCGGCACGATCGAGATCCACGTTCAGGCGGGCCGGCTCTTCCTGGTGCGAGGCGACCTGACGCTGTTGAGCGTGCCGATGGAGACCGTGCCGTCGGAGGTCTATCTCGAAGGGGCCGGGTTGGTGCGCGGGGTGGCATTCGTGGCGTCGAAGTGGACCCCCGAGTCAGCCCCCCTTCGCCCTGCGACATTCAAGAGCGATCGCCCGGCCGAGCTGGCTTGGGATCTCGGCAAGCCGGCGGGCGGGACGCTTTTGAATCGTCTGAGCGATGGCCGGGTCGAGCTTGCGGCGGATGAGAAGCCCCAGCCGCACCAGGCCCTGGTCTCAACGGGGGAACTGGGCGTCGGCGAGTACATTTTCGAGGTCGAGGACGCCGACGTGGGCACGGGCGTCTGTTTGGCCGATGCCGAAGGAAGACCTATTCTCCGCGCGGGGT
>CAZFKF010000845.1:0-3348 GCA_964518805.1 uncultured Planctomycetaceae bacterium
ACCGCGAAGATCGGGACCATTGAGGATCGTGCGCAAGAGGAATTGAGGCAAATCGGGCCGCAGTTGGACGTAGTCATCGACCGGGCCGTATCCAAGACGGCGGCCTACCTGCCCGCTGCCGAGAAGCCGGTCGCGAGCCCCTCACGCAATGGCCCAGCCACCGAGTCGCCCTTTGTGGAGGAGTCGGCAGAGCCGCCAACGGAGGCTTCGCCGACCATCTCGCAGCGAGACAAGAATCAGAAGACGCTGGAGGAGTTGCGGCAGCGGCGCGATCGGCTCTTAGTGAACCGCACTGCGGTCCATCCGGAGGTGCGCCAACTCGAAGCACAGATCCAGGCCGCTGAGAGACAGTTGGAAGCGGTGCCCGCTCCGTTGCAGCAAGCGCCGCTGTCTCCGGGCAAGCCCCCAGGGGGGGCGTCAGGACTTCCCTCCCCGATCCGACGTTCCGAGACGCCAAACGCTCCGGCGGCTTCCCCCTCTCAAACGGAAAGCGCCGCGAAGTCCACGGAGTTGTTCCAGGCAATTCAAGCTCTCCAGCGACGCATCGACGCCGTGACCCAAGAGTTACGGCAAGGCCGAGGTGCGAGAATCCCAGCGGCAGAATCGTTGATTCGGGGGGATGACCTGGGAGTTCGCTGGGCCCGTCAGGCAGAAATGGCAACCGCCCGCGTGGATTGGCGGGCGCTGGCCCTAGTGGCGTTGACTGCCGGCCTAGTGGCAACCGCAGGCGTGGGGATGATGTGGGCGGGACTGTTGATCGACTGCCCCTTCCAGACGACCCACGGCATTGAACGAGGATTGAACCTGCCGGTAATTGGGACGATCGCCACGGGTCAATCCCCGCGCGGCGCCGCGGAGAGTCTAGCGGCTCGCGCCCGATGGAAATGGCCTTGTCTTGTTGGCGGGTCTGCCGTCCTGGGCGCCTACGCTGTATTTCTTATCGAGCCCTTTCTTGCCGGGTAGCCGATCGGATTGCAGAGGCCGCCCCAAGGGTGCCGAATGGATGGAAGGCGTGAGGAAACCGCGCGCCAGGCTTCGTCATTGGACCGACGACTTGGATAGATGGCCATTCTGGAAAGAGTGGATCGACAGGGGTAAATAGGAAATGTACGAAGTATCTTTCGGTCTCTACAAACGCCCTTTTGCTGCTGCCCCGCGGGTGGACGCCTATTTCCCGGCGGCGACGATCGAGGCGGCCCGGCAGACTCTGACCCGCTGCATCGAGCGCGCCGAGGGAGCTGGGATGGTGGTCGGGCCATCGGGAACCGGAAAGACGTTGTTGTGCCAGGTGCTCGCCGAGTCCTTTCGCGCGAAGCTCGACGTAGTGCTTCTGTCGGGCGGGAGGTTGGGTACGCGCAAAGCCCTGCTGCAAGGCATCCTCTATCGGTTGGGTCGGGCGTATCGGGACCTGGACGAAGGTGAGTTGCGCATCGCGTTGACCGAATACCTCAGCGGGCTCGGCGCGCCTGCCAAGGCGGTGTTGCTGTTGGCCGATGACGCGCACAATCTGCCTTTGCGATGCCTGGATGAGCTTCGCGCGGTCACCAACATCGCGGCGGACGGCCAGCCGCGAGTCCGGCTCGTGCTGGTGGGGTCTGCGCTGCTCGAAGAACGCCTCGCGCATCCGAAACTCGACTCCTTCAGCCAGCAGTTGGTCGCGCGATGCTACCTGGAAGCAATGACCCGTGCGGAAACCGAAGCCTATATCCACGCCCAAGTCACCGCGGCCGGCGGCAACGCCCGCGCGATGTTCCCTTCCGAAACATGCCAAGCGGTCTATCAGGCCACGGGGGGGATTCCGCGTCTGGCGAATCAGGTATGCGATCATGCCCTCGTCCTGGGGCACGGATGTAGCGAGAGAACGATCTCCCCGGCGCGGCTCCAAGAGGCGTGGGCCGATCTGCAGCAGTTGCCCACGCCATGGAACAGCGAGGTTTCGCAGAAGAAGCAGGCTGGAGTGGTCGAGTTCGGCGCCCTGGATGACGATGCCGGACAGCCCGCGAGCCCAGCGTCTGCGTCCATTCCAGAGCCGCCGGCAGCCGAGCCCGCGTGGTCGGCCCCTGCCGAAGCACTCGCGGCCGCCAACGCGGAGGGAGCGGACGAATCGCCCCAACCTGAGGAACAGATTCAAGGGATTCAAGAGATGCTGGGCGAATTGGAGGAGGATTTCCGACCGGCCGGTACGATCATGCCCGAGGTGGAAATCGTCCTGGACGACCCTGGCAATCCCTTCAGCGAGCGATTTCTCGACGAAGAGATCGTGGTCGATCGCCACGCCGCCGCTCTGGCAGAGCGAAACATCGAGGCGATGGCGGCCGCGCTGGGCACGCAGTCCCAAGACACATCGGGTTCCCCCAATGCTCTCGTCGAACGCGAGACGCTTCCGTTGCGTTCCGTGGCGGCCGTCGAGGATCTGGATCCGGAGGAGCCGGAACTGGTGATCGACGAGGACTACGATTTCGTGGAGCGGGAACCAACCCATCCGGTGAAACCTGTGCGGTCGCATGAGTACCGCAATCTGTTCGCTCGCCTGCGACGCGCATGATGGAGGGCCGCGATGGGCCGGATGCTGGACGCGCTGAGGCGAATCGACGATTCGGACGCCTCTTGGACGTATCAGCCAGAGACGTTGGGCGCGCAGTGCAACGCCGCGGGCCTATCTGTTCCGGCGCCCACGCCGCGGCCCACGGAGGCCGCTCCGAGCGCCGTCGATCTGTCAGAAGGTCGTCCCTCGGCGGTCCGTTCGCCAACGGAGTCCCTTGAGACTGCCGCGAGACAAGAAGGTCCGCGAGACGAAGAGCGCGCGGCGAACAAGGCTTTGGACGCCGAAGCGATGGCGTCGGACACGGCATCCCCTTCCCCATTCTTGCCCTTGACCGACCGAAGAACCGAAGGAGGAGTGACCTCCGTTCCGACGGACTCCCCGGGGTCGTCGCGTTCGCCCAAGATGGACGACGGTTCGGAGGAGGGGAAAGCAAATCCCTGGGGGACCGCTTTGCGTCCATTGGCCACCGTGGTGCAACTGCCGCCGCGCGTTGCTACGGACACGAAGCCACCTCAGCGCGCTGCCGACCCGCAAGTGCAGGCAGAGCCAAGGCCGCGACAGGTCTCGGGAGGCACAAGCCGATGGTGGAAGGCGCCGTCGCAACTCGGCCCGGCTTCCGTCGCACCGAAAGGCAGCAGACGCACTCCCAGTGCCCCGGCAGACGGCCCGCAAAGCGTGCCGGCTGCTCCGCCTGCGAAACCGGTGGAGCCGCCGGTCACTACTTTGGCATGTGGCGACGTGGCGTCGCACCTGCTCCGGGAATTCCCGCCTGGCCGAACCACGACGCTGCTGTTTTGCAGTCC
>CAZFKF010000846.1:0-3339 GCA_964518805.1 uncultured Planctomycetaceae bacterium
CAAGGGCATGGACAAAATGCTGGTAGATACCATGGGAGATGTTGTCATCACCAATACGCTTCGATTGCGTGCACCGCGCGTCGCTGCCGGCACGGAAGGAGACGTGCGCCCAGCGTCGCTGCCACAAGAAACCGCAGGGACCGGAAACATGAAGAGTTACGCACGACCGCTTGCACTGACGATCTTCTTGGCCCCCCTTGCAGCCTTCGCGGCCGAACGCAAGGAGCCGCCGAACCTCGTGATCGTGATGGCCGATCAGTGGCGGGCGCAGGCGACCGGCTACGCCGGGGACCCCAACGTCAAGACGCCGCACCTCGATCGGCTGCAGCGCGAAGGGATCTGGTTCACGCACGCCTTTTCGTCGGTGCCCGTTTGCAGCCCTGCACGGGCCTGCTTGATGACCGGCCTGCGGCCTCTGACCAGCGGGATCTTCGTCAACGACGTCCCCTTGTCGTCCGGCGCCGTGACGATGGCCGAGGCCTTTCGCGGCGCTGGGTATGACACGGGCTGCATCGGCAAGTGGCATCTGGACGGCCACGGACGCTCCAACTACATCCCACCGGAGCGGCGGCAGGGCTTCGAGTACTGGAAGGTGCTCGAATGCACGCACGACTACAACCATTCGTTCTACTACGCCAACGGGCCGACGAAGCTGTTGTGGGAGGGCTATGATGCGATCGCCCAGACCCACGACGCCCAACAGTACCTGCGCGCCCGGGCGGGCAGCCGCCGGCCATTCTTCCTCTATCTCGCCTGGGGACCTCCGCACGATCCGTACTTCACGGCCCCGCCGAAGTACCGGGCGATGTACCGCCCGGAAGCGTTGACACTCCGCCCGAATGTCCCCGAATCGTATCGCCAGGAAGCGCGGTGCATCGCCGCCGGCTACTACGCGCATTGCACTGCCCTGGACGACTGCGTGGGATCGCTTCGGCAGACACTGCATGAGACCGGTTTGGAGGAGAATACGATCTTCGTGTTCGTGTCCGACCACGGCGACCTGTTGGGCTCGCACGGCGGGCGCAACAAACAGCAGCCTTACGACGAGTCGATTCGCATTCCGCTTCTGGTCCGCTGGCCGGCCGGGCTGGGCACCAAGGCCCGGCAGCTCGGCGCGCCGATGACGCTAGAGGACCTAATGCCCACGCTGCTGGCGCTTTGTGGGGCGAAGATCCCCAAGGGGGTCGAAGGACGCGACTTCAGCGACTACGTGCGCGGCGGCAAAGCTCCGTCGGACGACGCGGTGCTGATCGGCTGTGCTGCGCCGTTCGGGCAGTGGATTCGGGCCATTGGCGGGCGCGAGTACCGCGGCGTGCGAACGGCCCGGTATACGTTTGTCCGCGACCTGAAAGGGCCTTGGCTGCTGTTCGACAACCAGGCCGATCCGTACCAGATGAACAACCTGGTCGCCCGGCCAGAATGCGCGGCGCTACGCGACGAACTCGACGCCGTGCTGTCGCTGAAGCTCGCCGAGTCCCACGACAAATTCCTTCCCGCCGATGCCTACCTCAAGAAATGGGGCTACAAGGTAGACGCTACAGGCACGGTGCCGTATACGCCATGAGTTTCCCGCTGCTCTTCCTGATCGCTGCTGCCGCCGGCTTTGTTGGATCGATGGCAGGGATGGGCGGCGGAGTGGTGCTGATTCCGGCCATGACGCTGCTTGGGGTGAACATCAAGCAGGCCATCGCCGTCAGCATCGTCTCGGTCATCGCCACGTCCTGCGGTTCGGCGTCGGCCTACGTGCGCGACCGGATCACGAACCTCAAGGTCGGCATGTTCCTCGAAATGTTCACCATCGTGGGGGCGCTGGTGGGCGCAGCGATCACCTTGGCCGCGGGCCAGAAGGTGCTATACATCCTGTTCGGCGTCGTGCTGCTGCTCTCCTGGGCGGCGATGTTCTTCCAACGGCACGAAGCGTGGCGTCCGGCGGGACATCAGGATCGCATCTCGCATTGGCTCGAGTTGGAGGGCAGCTACTACGACCAGGCGAGCCAACAGACGATCGCCTATCGAGGGGTGCGCGCCTGGCTCGGAGGGCCGCTGATGTTCCTCGCCGGCGTGGTCGCCGGTATGCTGGGCATCGGCGCCGGGGCCCTGAAGGTGCTCATCCACGACCTGGTGATGGGGTTGCCCCCCAAGGTCTCCACGACCACCAGCAACCTGATCATCGGCGTGACCGCCTTGGCCGGCACCAGCGTTTACCTGGCCAACGGCGCGATCGATCCCGGCCTTGTGGTCCCGGTGGTCCTTGGGGTCCTTTTGGGAGCCTTTCTTGGCACCAAGCTTCTCGTGCGGTTGACGAACCGAGCCATCCGGCGGTTCTTTTTGGTCGTCTTGTTCGTGTTAGGCATTGAGATGCTCCTTCGTGGGATCGTGAGGGTCCTATGAGCCGAGAGGAATGCTTGAAGACGGGGCCGTCCGCCGACGCGCGAGAAACCCGGATGGACACCCTCATCGGGTATGTTCTGGTTGGCGGCGTGATCTTGAGCGTGGTGCTCATCGTTGCCGGCATCGCCTGGCATTGGATCCGCACCGGCCATGCCGAGGTCCGGTACCCCATTGCCCGGATGAACCTTTTCGAGTTCGTGGTCGCCGATGTCCAGCAGGTCGCTTCTGGCGAGTTCCGGCCGCGGCTGCTGGTCAGCCTGGGCATTGCCGCGCTCCTGTTGACTCCTTACCTGCGCGTAACGGTGTCTTTGGCGTTCTTTGCCTTGGCGGAGCGAAACTGGAAGTACTCACTTTTCACCGGTTTCGTGCTTGCCGTCCTCACGTACAGTCTCTTCGTTCGCTAGATCACGTGGTTATAGGCCGCGATCTGCTGGCATGCCCTTCCTCCAAGTCGCGCGAGCCTCCGGACGATCGAAAATCTTCATGCCCCGGCCGTCGGTCCGGATGCGATCCCGCGTGCTGGGTGCTATAAAGGATAGAAAGATGCGCCGTGGCATGCAGGGGAGGAAACAACTTGGCCCAAGTGTTGTGTCCGAGAAACCGAATTTCGTTCGCGGCAGTCCTGCCTGAGTTGAGGTGATTCATGAACACCGTCCGTTGCGGAAAGAAGCCCGGAAGGTCCTCAGTCGCGTTGGGGGCGATTGCGGCGATGCTGCCATGCTGGCTTATGGCGGCGCAAGGTATGCTTTGACCCGGGGAGATTTGAAAGAAGCCAGGTAAATCTGGCCTTTGCTCGAATGGTGCCTGGAATATTTTCATCGTAATCTGAATGAAGAAGGAGTTTTAAAATCTGAGGCCGACGAATTGGAAGGGCCGTTCCCTTCGGGAAATTCCAATAATTTTGTTTTTTCCCTTTATTACGTCGGGTTGGTTTCGTTGTTTGTTTTG
>CAZFKF010000847.1:0-3336 GCA_964518805.1 uncultured Planctomycetaceae bacterium
CAGACAGGCCGCGGCTTGTGCGACCCTGTTTACAGAGATCTTCATGTCGAGTTCCTCCGATCCAAGGGGTGCTCCCATTGTGACGGCTGTACCAGGAGACCGCAACCGTGTGCGACGGCGACGACGCCAATCGAGGCCCACGTGACCTCGTCGCTCCGACCGGCCGGATGCGTTGGGCCGCCGCGGCGAGACTTCCAGGAAAAACGGCCATATCGTCTGGAAGCTATGGAAAACGTTCGCCGAGGGTGCTACAAAAGGAGGGCTTACTCCGCGATCTTCTCCTGGTCAGAGCATCGACGCTCGAACCGGTCGGGCGTTTCTCGTTCTCGTGCTGAATGGGAGTGAACTGATGAGTGATGTTGCCCTGAGGAGCGAAGGTTCGTCGATCGTGAACCGCGGATGGCAGGTGACCTTGGCGGGGTTGGGAATCAACCTCGCCCTCGGCATCCTGTATACTTGGAGCGTTATCAGCAAGGCCATCACCAAGGAGTGGCAGTGGAAGGAGGCCGATGCGGCGTGGCCCTATGCCATTGCCTGCCTGACGTTCGCCATCCTGATGGTTCCGGCCGGGCGTCTCCAGGACAAGGCGGGGCCTCGATTGGTCGCCACGATTGGCGGATTGCTGGTCGGGCTGGGGATGATCGTCGCCAGCATGACGACGACGCCCCTGGGATTCATCGTCGGATTCGGCCTGTTCGCCGGGGCGGGAATCGGCTTCGGCTACGCCGCGGCCACGCCGCCCGCCGTCAAGTGGTTCCCCGCGGCCCGAACCGGCATGATCGCCGGAATCGTCGTCTCCGGGTTCGGCCTGGCCTCGGTCTATGCGGCGCCGCTGGCCAGTTGGCTGATCGCCCACTACGGAATCCCGTACACGATGCGAGCCCTGGGAATCGCCTTCTTGGTTGTCGTCTGCGGACTGGCCCAGTTGCTCGTCGCGCCGCCCAAGGGCTATGCGCCCGCGGCTCCGAGCGCGGCCAAGAAGACCTCCGGGGTGTCGGTCCACCCCGATCTAGCGCCCAAACAGATGCTCGCCAGACCGCAGTTCTATCTGTTGTGGTTCATGTATGCCTGCGGAGCCGGCGCCGGGCTGATGGTCATCGCCAAGTTGGCGAAGATCGCGGAACATCAAACGGGCATCACGCTGGGCTTCGTCCTGGTTGCGGCGTTGGCGATCGGGAACGGTGCAGGCCGCATCGTGGCTGGGATCGTCTCCGACAAACTTGGACGCCAGCGCACCTTGCTAGGCTGCTTCCTTTTGCAGGCGGTCCTGATCCTCCTTCTCTCCACGGCCGCCAAGGATACGATCTTGGCCACAGTTCCCGCCCTGGCCCTGCTCTCGGCGCTGATTGGCGCCAACTATGGCGCGAACCTCTCGCTCTTCCCCTCGATTACGAAGGACTACTTCGGCCTGAAGAACTTCGGCGTGAACTACGGTCTGGTGTTCACGGCTTGGGGTGTGGGCGGGTTTGCGCTCTCGCTCCTGGCGGGCCGGCTCTACGACGTGTACAAGACTTTCACCTACTCGTGCTATACTGCGGCCGCTCTCCTGATTCTCGCGGGGCTCGCCACCCTGGCGGTCAGGCCGCCGGCCGCCGAAAGCCCACAGGCGGAATAGTCTCCTGTCGCGTGGTCAGGCGAGGGAATCGAGAAGCGGCAAGAGATCGCACTTCGCAGGGCCGACGGCAAACACACACCGTGCGGCCTGCTGCGACAGAGTCCTCACGATCCGCCGAGCTTCGCCAGACGACGCAGCGCATCGAGTCTGTCGTTCTCTCCCAGTCTGGCCCGGCGAACCGCGTCGGTGAGAACGACGATATTGCGGTCGTAGGTCGTGCGATCGACCGGGAAAGGCGTTCCGTCTTTGCCGCCGTGGGCATGGCTATAGTCGGCCCATCGGCGCGCTGATGGGGCCGGAGCGGCGGGAGACGCGTCCCGGTCGGTGGCGGCTTTGCGTGCGGTGGGATCACGTCGTGCGGGCGGTGATTGGAAGATGATCTCGGCCAGCGGGGCCAGGCTTCGCACGGTGGCCGCACCGACACCCTGGAGCCCCAGCAAGGTCTCGAAGTCCTTTGGGCCCTGCTCGTGCGCCGCGACGACGATCTTCTTGAGCCTTGTTGCGTTCACATCGAGTTTGAGTACGGGATGCCGGGCTGGGACGAAGAGGGTTGGGCCTTCGGTGTATCGTTCGATTTCTCCGATCAGCCACTCCGGCCGTTCGTGCACAAGTGCCGTGCTGCTGCGACGGCTCTCCGCAGCCTCTTGGGCCACCATGTTCAGCAACATCAACTGCCGATGGACGCCTTGTTTTCCCTCCGGACCGCTTGCCGGCGGCGCGTGTGGGCCGAGGGAACGCGAGGCTGTCTCGACGCGATCGCCGAGATCCTCGACCGCCGCGTGGGGCTCGCAGACAAAATCGTCGACAGTCTCGCCGAGCCAGTGGTAGCGACGGGCCCAACCACTCGCGTCGTCCATTCCCTGCTGGACGACGCACCACTGGCCCTGGGGAGTGAAGAAGAAGGAATGATGGTAGATGTCGAAGCCGTCTTGGACGGCGGCCGAATCGACCTTCGCGCTCATCCGTGAGGCATAGATGAGCCGCTCGCCGGAGGTGATGGAGTGACGATCGGCCGCCTGGGCGATCTCGCCAGGCGTCTTGCGACTTGTCGCTCCTTTCCCACCGGCGACCAGAATGCCCAAGTCAGCCCCGCAGGTCTTCGCCGCCTCTTTCAGGGCCCCGCAGGTGACCGTGGTGACGCCGCTACTGTGCCAGTCGAAGCCCAAGACGCACCCAAATGCCTGAAACCACCACGGGTCCGCCAGGCGGCGAAGCATCTCCGCCGGCCCGAACTCCTCGACGATGGCCATCGTCACGGCGCCCGCCAACCTCGTCATTCGCTTGAAAAGCCAAGGTGGGGCCTTGCCCGTGTGCAGCGGAAGTTGTGCGACGCGCCGTTTCATGGCCTCAGTATAGCGCGGAGGGCGTGCGCCGGGCAATCGCGGTTCTCGTCGCGGGGCCGCGAATCGCTTCACACACTTGCAGACGCGGCGATCCGGACGCTATCCTGAGATGCTCCGGCGGGACAGTCCGGGAAGAACGGCCCGGCCCACAATCGAGCTGTTAGGAGCACGAAAATGTCTGAGAGGATATCGAGGCGTGATTGGCTGCGGGCCGCCGGGACGACAAGTCTTGCCGGGCTAGGGTCGCTGGCCGCTGCCGATGCGGTCCGGGCCGATGCGCCGTCTGGTTCCGCCGCGGCCGTGGCAGGCGATTCGGGTGCCGTCCTGGTGCCGTGGGCAACTTCGCCGTCCGCTGCCGCCGTGGTTGATGGAAAGGTA
>CAZFKF010000848.1:0-3330 GCA_964518805.1 uncultured Planctomycetaceae bacterium
ATGAAACGCTGGCGAGCGTTGTCCTGCTTGTTGGCCGCTGTCTGCGTCGCTGGGACCGCAGAGGCAGGGCCGGTTTCGCTGCGCACGAAGACGTTCGAGGCCCGCTTCTCGCGCGGCTCGCTCGTGTCGCTCGCCGATACCAAGGGCCGGGCCATGGTCAAGTCGACCGGCGACGCCCGCGGCGCGGGAATTCACACCGTAAACGGCGATCGCTGGGCCGCCTCCGACGGCCGGACGCGAAAAGCCGTCGCGCCGGGCGCCGCGTTCCGCCTGGACAAGGTCGCCGGACTCGACGGAGCGACGGTCGACATGACGCTCGCCGAGGCGTCGGACGCAAGCGAAGCGGCCTTGCACCAGTGGGCCGCGTCGCCGGCCAAAGGGGTCTGGGGCGTGAGTTGGTCGATCGAGGAAATCCCGCTCGACTACGCCATCCTCGTGCCCGGCAATTCCGGGCTGCGGCTTTCGGCCGATTCGCCCGGTGGACGCCACCTGTTCGACTACCCGATGCTTTGGGAAGCCCAACTCGTGATCGTGGAGGGGCCGGACCACGGGTTCTACGTCTGGGCCGATGATGCCAAGGGGCGCTACAAGCGTCTGGCGGTCGAGCGCCGGCCCGGCGGATGGCGACTGGAACTGGCCACCTTCAACAACGCCCCGTTCGACGAGTTGACCGGATGCGAGTCGGTCACCTGGCGCCTCGGCGTGTACGAAGGCGACTGGCGCGTGCCGGCCCGCCGCTATCGCGACTGGAGCGAGGCCCGCTTCCAGCCCACGCCCGTCGAACGGCAGCAGCCGGCCTGGGTCAAGGACATCCGGGCGTGCGTGATCATGGGCCTCGACCTGCCGGTCCTCGACGCCCTGCCCAATCGCCTCGATCCCAAGCAGACCCTGCTCTACCTGTTCGACTGGCGCACCGCCGGCTACGACCGCAACTACCCGCAGTACGACAAGCCGGTGCCGCAGCTTGAGCCGTTCATCAAGCGGGCCCACGGCCTTGGCTTCCGGGTGATGCTGCACGTGAACTACTTTGGGGTCGATCCACTCCACCCGCTGTTCAAGGAGTTCGAGCCCTACCAGGTCCGCGACCCGTTCGGCAAACACGAGAAGCAGTGGTGGCTTTGGACCGAGGCCGATCCGGTGATCAAGTTCGCTTACATCAACCCGGCCTGCAAGAAGTGGCGCGATCATTTCACCGCGGCCATGACGGAACTCCGTCGGCAGACCGGCACCGACGCCCTGCACCTGGATCAAACGCTGTGCATCATGAACGACCACAACGGGCTGATCGATGGCCTCACGATGATCGAAGGCAACGTGGCCCTGCACCGGCAGCTCCGCGAAGCCCTGCCCGGGGTCGCCCTCAGCGGCGAGGGGCTCGACGAAGTCACCTGCCGCTACGAGGCGTTCGCGCAACGGCACGTGTGGGGCCTGGACCATGCCCACGGCCGATGGCATCGTCCTTGGCTTGAAGCCTCGCATCCGATCAGTTCCTACCTGCTGCGGCCGTACACGGTGATCTACGGCTACCTGGGCTGCGCCCCGCCGGAAGACGGGCAGCTCTACGCGGCGTGGCAAGAGGCCTACGAACATTGGGGCGTCATCCCCACGCTGAAGCCGTCGCTGGAATCGCTTGCCCACCCCGCTGGATTCGCACGCCAGTTCTTCAACCAGGCCGCTTTCTGGCAGGGCCAGCGCGTCGAGATCGACATGGACGCGGCTTGGCCCAAAGGCGTCGCCTTCCCGCTGCGGACCGCCGACGGCCGGCCGGCCGCCAACACGACCGACGGCCGGCTGCGGTGCGGCCAGCGCGAAATCAGCCGCACCGTGAGCGGTACGACCGAAGTCGAAGGCACGGGCACGATCCCCGGCTGGCGGGCCTACGACGAGCACCGCCTGATGGGACTCGATCCCCAGCGGTGGTATCCGTATTTCACCGATCCTCGCAAAGGCGCGGGCCTGCACGTGTCCAAGTTGCCCGAGGGATTGATCGTCGACGCCGTAGTCGAGACGCCCCACCTGGCCATGGTGCGCACGCGAAGTGCGCGCACGGTGGTGGCCGACCTCGGGCGTCTGATCGAGCGGGCCGTGTGCGGTTCGCGGCCGTTCGGCGGCCAGGAGGCGACGAAACAGGGCCCCTTGACCGACTCGGCCGACGGCGCCATGTTTCAAGGCGATTCCAGCGTGTTGAACGCCCACCCGCCGTGGAAGGCGGGCCCCACCGGCATGGCCTTCGCCCGGTACGAGGTCGATCTGCCGTCCGGCGGCCGGATCGAGTTGCTTACCGACGTGGCCTTGGATCCGGGCGCCGTGGGGGCCGATCAGAGCGACGGGGTGACGTTCGCGGCCTCCGCGCAAAGCGAAGGCCGCGCAATCCAGACGCGGCTTCACAATGCCACGGCCCAGCGGCAGCCGTTGCGACTGGATCTTACTCCGTTCGCCGGCAGGCGGGTGGCGGTGGAACTCTCGATCGATCCGGGCCCGAAACGCAACCCGAGTTACGATTGGGCCCGCTGGTATCAGCCGCGAATCGAACGCCACGTCCAGGCGCAAGGCAAGCTGGCCGTAACGGGCGGCAAGCCGTGGCGTTTGGCCCTGGGAGCCTCTGGCCCGGTGAGCGTGCAACCGACGGAAACGGCCGCCGTGGTGGATGTCCCGCTGCCGGGCGCGGTCGTCTTCCTCGACAAGCGACCCGAGCCCGTCCAGTGGCCGCTCGACCTGGCGAAACAGCCCTGGCAAATGCTGCTGCTCTCCGACTCGGGCCAGAGCCTGGCGTCGGCTCAGCATGCGGCGGTCAGCCGCCAGGCGAACACCGTGGGTGGCGTGGCCCGCCAGGGGCTGTTCGCTCATCCACCGAATCACGGGCGCACTGTGGCCGTCTTCCCCATGACGCTGCCAGCGGCGCCGGCAAGGTTTCACTCCTGGATCGGCATCCGCGACCATTCAAAATCCGACGGCGTGATCTTCGCCGTGGAAGTCAACGGGAGCGAAATTGCCCGGCGGCGAATGATTCCCGGGAAGTGGGAATCGCTGAGCGCGGACCTCGCCCCCTGGGCAGGAAAACCAACGGCGGTGTCCCTGGTGACCGACTCCGACGGCCCTTTCATCTGCGATTGGGCCGCCTGGGGCGAACCGCGCATCGAAGCCAAGTAGCCCAACCGGATCGGCTCAACGACGTCCGGGGCCCGTCGCCCCACAGAGACAGGGCATCCGGCGGCCCCCGGACTGCCAGCCGAGGGTTACTCGAACGCGGCGGATGGTTTACATTGAATCATGGAAGTGCCTGTCGCCAAGTTCGTTCGTTTTTCCCCACCCGGAGCCGCTGCCCGGGCC
>CAZFKF010000849.1:0-3325 GCA_964518805.1 uncultured Planctomycetaceae bacterium
CGCATCAATGGGATCATCCGCGAAGTGGCCGCCGGGCGCGGGACGGACGACGTCCAGCTCGCAGATGCCGAGCAGGCCTTCGCAAACGGCGACCTGGCCGCGGCTGGCATCCCAGGCGGCGAGGCTTTCCTCGATCACGTCCATCTGACGTTCGACGGCAACTACTGGTTGGCCAGGGCGGTTCTGGATCGCGTTGCCGAAGCCCTGCCCGGGGCCGTCCGTTCCCGCCGCGTTGGCGACATCCCGTCGAGAGCGAAGTGCACAAAACTGCTGGCGCTGACGCGTTGGGATGAATTCCAGATGGCCGCTTGGGCGGCGAGGTCGACGTCGCGAGCGCCCTTCACCGGGCAGCTGGACCATGCCGCCCGGAAGGATGCCGCGTATGCGCGGATGGAAGATCTCGGCAGAGTTGCGTCAACGCCGGAGGCTCTTCAGGAAGCTATTAGGACCTACGAGGCGGCTCTCGCCGAATGGCCGAATGATTGGCAGCTACACGATCACCTCGCCGGAGTCGCCCGCGACCTTGTAGACCTCCAGGAGGCGGTTGCCCACTGGCGGGACTCGGTCCGCTTGTTGCCGAACAACATCGACTCGCTCAATCAGTTGGCCTATCTCTTGGCGACCACGCGAATCGCGTCGCTGCGCAATGGAGAGGAGGCCATCGAACTTGCCCAGCGCGCTGTGACGCTCTCGGCCGGCCGGGAACCGATGTTCCTCGATACGCTGGCCGCCGCCTACGCCGAGGCCGGGCAGTGGGACAAGGCGGTCGAAACCGCGGAACGCGCCATGGAATTGGCGTCCAGCCTGAAGCGACTCGATCTGGTCAACACACTGCGAGTGAGAATCGGCCTCTACCAGGCAGGTTCTCCTTTGCGCGATGCGCGATGACCGGATTCCGTCCCGACGCAACCACGGCTAAGGAGCCCTCGCTCTTGTCGCATCGGACGGCGTCGCAGAATCGAGAACCTGCCCTGCCAAGAGGCGAAGGGTCTCCTCGTGGCGGGGATTGATGGCCAGTGCTGCGCGGAACCAGACTCTCGCGAGATCCGGGCGGTCCAGCTCGCGGGCCAGCTTACCCAAGCGGCAGCGGACGTCGGCATTCTGCGGCTCGGCTTCGGCTTTCTCGTGAAGCTTCGAGAATTCCAACCGGATGCCCTTGATCTCCTCGGCAAGCTTGGCCTGTTTGTCGGCCTCGCGGTTGTCCCCGGCGCGCCGGTACGCCTGCGAGAGTTTGAACCGCACCAGGTAGTCTCTCGGATAGGCGATCGACGCGCGCCACCAGACCTGCAAGGCCGCCGCGGCGTTGTGCTCCTCGAAGGCGATCGTTCCTGCAAGCAACAGGCCGGACAAGTGCGCCGGTTCTGCACGCAGGGCCTGATCGAGCAGCCGTCGCGCCTCATCCTTACGGCCCAGCCGGTAGTGGCACTCCGCCTCGCGCATCCACCGGTCGGCGCAGGGGCGGCAGTCGGCCAGCGTCGCCAGAGCCGCTTCGGCCTTGTCCAGTTTGAACTCGCACGCTGCAAGCTCCAAGAGAATGTCGTCGCGATCCGGCTGCTGGCCGTCGCGGCGAAGCGACTCTCGGTAATCTGCGATCGCCGCGGAGTAGTTCTCGAAATCCTTGCGAATCAGGCCCATCAGTCGATGCGGTCGGGGATTCTCGGGGACGAGTTCCGCCAAGCGATTCAGATAGAATATCGCGCGATTGCCGATGCCAAGATCGTAGTATGCCGATGCCAGCCATTGCATCGCATCGACGGCATTCGGGTCGGCCTCAACGGCCTGTTCCAAAAGTCCTACCGCATCTTGAAGATGGCCGGCCTTGTAGGCCGCTTGTCCCGAGAGTGTCAGCGATCCCACGCGCAGTTCCGGATCATTGACCGATCCTCCAAACTCCTCCAGCGCGCGATAGTACTGCCCGTTCTCTAGGAGCAACGATCCCCGAAGGAAGTGTTGATGCGGCTCGTACGCAGCAATGCCTTCCAAGGCCTCGATGTCGCTTCGAACTTCGTCGAAACGCCGTGTATCCAGGGCCCGAAGTGCGTTGGCGAAATGGCGTTCGGGGCTTCGCTGACGCCAGAACAGGACGGTGGCGACGGCAATGGCTATTGCCGAGGTCGCCAGCGCCGTCGCGGCGAAAAGGGCCTTTCGCCTGCGGTTCAGGCGAGTGTTACCCAGTTGTCGTTCAGGCTCGTCGGTCATTTCGTGCTGCGGACAGGCGCGTGGTTTCTTGCGGCACCGGACGCGTGAAAACGTGAATCACTTCGACTTGGCCGAGAACGCTGGTTGCAGGTTCTCGGCGGCCAGCAGGCGATGGTGCCCCGCCTGCGATCGCTGGCCGAGTTCCGCATAGTACTGCCCCAAGAGTTCATGCGTCTTCGGATGCTTGGGATTGCACTTCAGCGCGGTGAACAGCCAGTCGGCCCCTTCCTTCTTCAGTCCCACTTCCATCAAGATTCCCCCCGCCTCGCATCGCAGATCGGCGTCAAACGGCGCCTTGCCCAGGCGGTCCACAATGTCGCGCATCCGCGCAAACTCGTCGCGCACATGCCGCAAGCGGGCGTGATAGTAGTCGGCTTGCTGGCGGTTGCCCGTTCGCGCCAAGGCCATCCCTAATCCGTGATAGACAACGCTCTCCCCGGGAACCAACACGAGGGCCTGTCTCAAGGGCTCCAGAGCCTCACGCGGCTTGCCTTCGAGGAGCAGGGCATGTCCAAGTTCTGCGAGCGCCATGCCGCGCTGGTACGGAGTGGCAGCCACGAGAATCGCCGCTTCCAGGTATCGCCTGGATTCAGCGGTGTCTCCCATGCGACGCAGGCACTGCGCCGCTCCCAGCAGCGCGTCGGGATCCTCGGGGGCCATCGCCAGGCAGACCTGAAACTCAGCAAGGGCCTCGTCGTTTCGCTCGCGAACGACCAGGGATTGCGCCAATCGGACGCGCGCCTCGCGGTGGTTGGGAAAGACGCGCAGCACGGCGCGGTAGTCGTCCATCCCCTCTTCGCGTTTTCCCTGCTGCTCGTAGATGCGGGCCCGCATGATGCGGGCCTGGACTGCATCCGGGCGCCACTCGAGCCAATAGCTGACGCTGAGCCAGGCGTCGGGGAGTCGATAGGTGCGGAGGTAGCCCTTGGTGAACGCCTCGTACACCTCCTCGGCTTCTTCGTCCGAACAGCCGGATTCGACAATTTGGAGCAACTGCCGCCTGACGTCCTCGACGCTGCCCTGTTGTGCAGCGGCCAGCCACTGCTGGCGCATGACGTCGCCTTCTGACCAACCCAGTTCTGCGGCGCGCCGCAGCGGTCCGGGAAACTCGTCCATACGCCCCGCG
>CAZFKF010000850.1:0-3322 GCA_964518805.1 uncultured Planctomycetaceae bacterium
TCTTCGCGGACCTTGGCCAGCTTCCAGGCCGCGTCGTCCAGACCCGGCTGGTCCCAGCCGGGGATTTCCTTGCGGGCGTCGTACGATTCGCCCAGCATGAAGTCGGAACTGAGGATGGGGCTGGCGTGGATCTTCCACGTCGCGTCGCTGGCGATGCGCTCGACGCTGCCGTCGGAGTACGTGACTTCGAGCTGAGCGAGCAGGGCAGGCACGGTGCCGTAGGCCTGGAATCCGCCGTTGCCGATGTGGCCGCAGTACCAGCCGTTGGCCAGTAGCGCGGCCATCGCATTGTCGCCCTGCTTCACCATCGCGGTGACGTCGTAGACCTGGTATCGCACCCGCTTGCTGTAGTCCGTCCATTCGGGCGCGAGCAGATGGTCGCCGACGCGGCTGCCGTTGAGCCGGATCTCATAGAGCCCCAACGCGATGGCGTAGAGCCGGGCCGAGGCCACAGACTTGCCCGCCAGCGTGAACGCCTTGCGCAGGATGGGCAACGGCCCGGCGACCTCGCCGCCTGCCACGTTGCCCCACACGCCCTGGCCGAAGGCGGCGAGTTCGGACGCGCCCTGCCAACCGGCGTCGTTGAACCCGATGGCGTTCCAGCCGCCGGGCGACTCCTTCGACGCCTTCCAGTTCCGGTCGCTGACGATCACCTGCGGCTTGCCGCCCGGATACTGGACGACGATCTTCGCGCACACGCCCGCGGCGTGTTCGACGTTCTTGGCGGCCACGGCCACGACGTTGTCGCCGGCCGCTAGCAGCGGGAGCAGATCGTAGCGTTGCGGCCGCTTCCAACCGTCCCGCTCGGCGAACTTCCCGACCTGCTTGCCGTTGACGAACAGCGTGAATTGATCGTCCGCGGTCAGCAGGAGCTGGGCAAGTTCCGGCTTCTCATTCGCCGGCGTCTTGACGCGGCAGCGGAAGAAGCGATCGCCCGAGGGCGCGGTCTTCGCCGGGTCCACGCCTGGCTCAGGGCACCAGATCCATTTCGCGCCCGAGAGCGAACCGGCCGCGCCCGCGCCGTCGGTCAGATCGGCCTCGATCCACCGGGCGTTCCAGTCGCCGGCCTTCAAGAGGCCCATTTCCCAGCGTGCCGGCCGGCTCCAGGGCGAGGGATTTCCGTCGCGATCCCACGCGCGGACCTTCCAGAAACAGCCCGTGCGCGACGCCAGCGGCTTTCCCGCATACGCGATCTGGGAGGTCGCGTCGGAGGCCACCTTGCCGCTGTCCCAAAGGTCGTCCTGATCCTGGCCCAACCGCTCGGGCGACGTGGAAACGAGCACTTGATAAGCCGTCTGACGCTGCCCTCGCTGGTCGGACTCGACGATCCAGCTCAACCGCGGTTGGGCCGCGTCGATGCCCAAGGGGTCCACAAGGTACTCGCACCGCAGGCGCTCGACGCGCAACCCCTCCCCCCAGGCGAAACCATAGCTACCGAAGAACAAGACGATTGCCCACGTCCAGGTCGATCTCATGTCTGCAACTCTCACAAAAAAACCAGAGTCTTCCGTTCGTAATGGATACCCGCCAAACAGCAACCATCTCCCCATGGTAACAGAGTGCCACAGCGCTTCCTAGCTGGCGAGCCGTATCCTGGTCCGAAAGCGGGGATCCTGGGGGTACGAGGAGGGCCGGGAGGCCTCCAAAGGCCAATCCGACAGAAGCCAGGGCAGGCGATACACACTCTGACACGCGGGTATTGCCGCGCAGCACGGGTCTCGAATCGCTCGTTTCGCACGCCTCAAGGGAC
Organism: uncultured Planctomycetaceae bacterium; assembly: GCA_964518805.1. Taxonomy (GTDB): domain Bacteria; phylum Planctomycetota; class Planctomycetia; order Pirellulales; family Thermoguttaceae; genus CALFBP01. Next base: position 1,751 of record CAZFKF010000850.1, read on the forward strand.
CGGCCAGCGGCGGCTATTGCATGCCTCCTGTCGAAGGCGTAGATTCACGGGAGTACCGTCGGTCTGCGGCTCCACGCCGCGGAATGTCACGCCATCGTTTCGCACAGTCTTTGAGCGCCAGGAGAATGAAGAAGATGAATCCGCATCGACCCTCACGACGGGCTTTCTTGAAGCATACGACGTTGGCCGCCGGCGCGGCCGCAGCCGGGGCTATCGACATCAGCCGCAGTGCCCATGCGGCCGGCAGCGACGAGTTGAAGATCGCCTTGATCGGATGCGGCGGGCGCGGAACCGGGGCAGCCGCCAATTGCCTGAACGTTCAGTCGATTCTCAAGAAGAAAGAGAAGGTGAAGCTCGTGGCCGTGGCCGACGCCTTTGAGGACCGGGCCAATGCCGCGCTCGCCCAATTGAAGAAGGAGTACGCCGACCAGGTGGACGTGCCGGGAGATCGGGTGTTTGTCGGCCTCGACGCCTTTCAGAAGGCGATCGATTGCGGCGTCGACATGGTGCTCCTGGCCACGCCGCCGGGCTTCCGGCCCATGCACTACGCCGCTGCGATCCAGGCTGGCAAGCACGTCTTCATGGAGAAGCCCTGCTGCACCGATGCCCCAGGGTACCGCTCGCTCGTGGAGACCAACAAGCTGGCCGACGAGAAGAACCTCAAGGTGGTCGTCGGCCTCCAACGGCACCACCAAGCCGGCTACATCAAAGGGATCCAGGAGATTCACGACGGAAAACTGGGCGACCTGCGCTTCCTGCGGGTCTACTGGAACGGCTCCGGCGGCGGCGCCCACGACATCGGCAAACGCCCTCAGAACGACCAGGATGAAATGCGGTTCCAGATCCGCAACTGGGGCTGCTTCGTGTGGCTCTACGGCGACAACATTGTGGAACAGCACGTCCACAACATCGACATCGCCAACTGGGTCATGAGCAAGGAGGGCGGACCCAAGACGGCTCATCCGGTGGAAGCCAACGGCATGGGCGGGCGCGTCAATCCGGGCAATTACGGCGACATCTTCGACCATCACTTCGTCGAGTTCACCTACCCCAGCGGCACGAAGGTCTTCAGCCAATCCCGGCACATCACCGGAACGTGGGACCAGGTCAACGAATTCGCGCACGGCACCAAGGGAAACCGGCAGGTGGCCGTGGGCGGCGGTCCGAAACTGGAGAGCCAGAACCCATACGATCAGGAACACGTGGACCTGGTGAAGGCGATCCGCAAGGGCTCGCACTTGAACGAGGGATGGTTCGGGGCCGTCAGCAGCATGACAGCGGTTTTCGGGCGCATGGCCACGTATTCGGGCCAGGTGGTGCGATGGGACGATGCCGTGGCCAAAGGTCCGCAAGAGAGCCCCGAGCGGATCGCCTGGGACGCAAAGCCGCGCCACGTGCCTGGTCCCGACGGCCGCTACCCGATGGCCGTCCCCGGGGTGACCAAGCCCTATTGATCCCGCGATCACCTCGATTTGCTGTCCGCTGTCGCGAGTCAGTCGTACGGTGGACATCGCTCGCGGGCAGTTCCGGACCGGGTGGCCCCGGGCGGTTTCCCGCCCGGGGCTCCCACAG
>CAZFKF010000851.1:0-3316 GCA_964518805.1 uncultured Planctomycetaceae bacterium
CCGTTGGTCAGCGTGGGCTTTGGCACCAGTAAACCGCCGATGCCGAGTCTACAACCAAGCGATGGCATGGATTGGGGAAGCGATCGAGAGCCTTTCCAGACGCCCTCTTCTCAGTCCCCCCGTTGGCGCTACAATGGTGATATGCCACACCGAACGCTAACCGCACTGCCGGTCTATAACGAAGTCCGTCACGTGTGCCCGGTCCTCGACGAGGTGGCCCGCTACAGCGACGAAGTCCTGGTGGTGGACGACGGTTCGACCGACGGCACCGCGGAGTTTCTGGCCCGGCGCGCGGGGATTCACGTGGTCACGCATCCCAAGAATCGCGGCTACGGCGCGGCCCTGGTGTCGGCCTTCGAATTCGCCCTTCGCGGCGGATACGACGTGCTGGTCACGATCGACTGCGATGGCCAGCACCAGCCGCAACGGATCCCCGATTTCGTTCGAACCTGCATCGAGCGGGAAGCCGACATTGTGTCCGGCAGCCGCTACCGGAAGCGGTTCCACGGCGATACCGACGCGCCGGAGGATCGCCGCCGCATCAACCGCATTATCACCGACGAACTCAACGAGTGCCTGGGGCTGAACCTGACCGACGCGTTCTGCGGGTTCAAGGCCTACCGGGTGCCCATCCTGGCCAAGTTCGATATCACCGACCGCGGCTACGCCATGCCGCTGGAGCTCTGGGTCCAGGCGGCGGCGCTGCGTCTGAAGATCGTGGAACTGCCTGTGCCGCTGATCTACCTGGAGGAGGCCCGCTCCTTCGGTGGGTCGTTGGACAACTCGGCGATCCGCTTGGGCGTCTATCGCAAGGTGCTCCAGCAAAGCCTTGCCAAGGCGAATTGGCCCCCCTGTCCGGCCTCGATGGGCGCCGCTTGCGGAGACCCCACGGCATGACTCCGCGGACGAGTCCCTTGGCATACCGGCGGCTGCGCGCGCCCCGCGAGGACGGCGCGGCATTGGTTGAACCGCCGTGGGACGAGATCCCCGCCGCCCTGGCCCGAAACCGTCGCCTCCGCCAGTCCTGCCAAATCGACTTCCACGGCGTCTCGTTGGCCGAACTCGCTCGCGAGGCCCGCGGCGAACTGCTGGCCGAAGCCGTGCGCTATACCGCTTCGTACGCGGAGGTGCCGCACCGTGCAGCGTCTGCGCCGGCCGATGCAGGGCTTCTGTTCCTTGCCGGGCACCAGCCGCAGCTCTTTCACCCCGGTGTGTGGTTCAAGAACTTCGCCCTGGGGCATCTCGCCCGGAAGCACGGGGCGACTGCGGTCAACCTGATCATCGACAGCGACACGATGAAGTCGCATTCCATTCGAGTGCCGGGCGGCTCGATCGGGCGTCCCCGGGCGGCGGCGATTCCGCTGGACGATGCCGGCCCCGTGGTGCCTTTCGAGGAACGGCAGATACTAGACCGCTCGTTGTTCGCTGCGTTCGGCGATCGGACTGCGGAGCAGATTGCCGGACTGATCCCTGATCCACTCGTGCGCGAGTATTGGCCGCTGGCAGTCGCCCGCGGGCAGGAGACGGATAACCTGGGGGTCTGCCTTGCCCAGTCGCGGCACCAGTTCGAGCGGCGCCTGGGGGTCACCACCCTCGAGATTCCCCAGAGCCACGTGTGCCAACTGCGGTCGTTTGCCCGCTTCACCGCCCGTCTGCTCGCCGAGTCGGAGCGATTGGCTACCGTGTACAACGAGGTGGTCCACGAGTACCGGCGGATCCATCGCATCCGCAGCACGGCCCATCCCGTCCCGGATTTGGCGATCGAGGGTCCGTGGATCGAGGCCCCGTACTGGATCTGGACGGCGGACGATCCGCGGCGCCGCCGGCTGTTCGTCGGCCGCCGCGCCCAACGGCTCGTGCTTTCGGATCGGCGGGGCCTGGAGCTTCCGTTGGACCTCTCGCCCGACGGCGGCGAGGATCGCGCGATCGAGGGCATTCTGGCATTGTCCGGGCGCGGCGTGCGACTTCGCTCGCGGGCCCTGGTCACCACGCTCTTTGCGAGGTTGGTGCTGGGCGACCTCTTCCTGCACGGAATCGGCGGGGCGAAGTACGACCAGGTGACCGATGCCATCCTCGAACGGTTGTTCGGGATCGAGCCGCCGGATTACCTGGTGCTCTCGGCGACGCTCCTGCTGCCGGTGGATCGCGGACGCGTGACTGCGGAAGACGCCCGGCGGATCGACCGGCAGTTGCGCGGCCTCGACTTCCACCCCGAAGCGGCGATCGACACGACGGGCTGCGCCCGGCCCGACTGCGAGGCCGGAAAGCTGGTGGCAGCGAAGCATCGCTGGATCAACACGCCCCAGACGCCCGAGAACGCCCGCACTCGATGGCAGGAATTCCGGCGTGTGAACGCCGCGTTGCAGCCTTTCGTGGCCGGCCGCCGCGAGGAACTGCTGCGTGAGCGCAGCGAAACCGCCGCCGCTTTGGCTGCCGAAGCGGTGCTCTCGTGGCGCGAATATGCGTTTTGCCTGTACCCGGAGCGATTCTTGCGCGACTCCTTCGCGAACCTGCTTCCCGGCGCGTAGATTTACCGCGGAGGACGCGGAGAAACACGGAGGAGAGAGGATCTCTTGTTCCGCGTGCCCCCGCATCCTCCGTGGTTCCGTTTCCTGCGTCGAACCGCCGATCGAGCCGGAAGTTCAGAAGACGTAGCGGTTGACCACGTTCTCGAACAGCTCTTGCCGGCCGCTGGCGTTGGGCGCTGCTTCGCCCTTGGCCAGCATGTACCTTTCGAGCGAGGCGAAGTCGTGCTTGCCGGCCTCGATCTCGGCGCCGATGCCGCAGTCCCAGGAGCTGTAGCGGTCCTTGACCATCCGGGCCAACTCGCCGTCGGCGCGGATCGCGGCGGCCGTCTTCAGGCCCTGGGCAAAGGTGTCCATGCCGCCGATGTGGGCGTAGAACAGGTCGATCGGCTCGAAGCTCTCGCGGCGCACTTTGGCGTCGAAGTTCACGCCGCCCGTGGTGAACCCGCCGTACTTGAGGAACAGGAGCATGATCTTCGTGGTCATGTAGACGTCGGTGGGGAACTGGTCCGTGTCCCAACCCAAGAGCAGGTCGCCCGTGTTCGCGTCCACCGAGCCCAGGAACCCCTGGTGGCCGGCGTATTCGAGTTCGTGTTCCACGGTATGCCCGGCCAGCGTTGCGTGATTCGTTTCGATGTTCAGCTTGACGTGGTCGGCCAGTCCATAAGCGCGGAGGAAATTGATGCACGCCGCGGCGTCGAAGTCGTACTGGTGCTTGGTCGGCTCCTTGGGCTTGGGCTCGAAGTAGAACTGGCCGGTGAAGCCGATCTTTTTTGCATAATCCACGGCCA
>CAZFKF010000852.1:0-3308 GCA_964518805.1 uncultured Planctomycetaceae bacterium
CGGTACCGCGGGCTGCTCTTGGGCCTGTTGGCTGTTCTCGATATCGTCGAGCAAGTCCAGCGGGCGATGGCTGGTGCGGCGGCCGATACCGCCGACCATGCGAGGAATTACGAGGTGCTTCGCGTCCAACTCCGGCAACTCCTCCAGGTGAACGGCCTGGCGGAGATCGCCGCCGAGGGAGCCTTTGATCCCAACGTGCACCGGGCCTTGGAACGCGTCGAGTCGGCCGATGCGGCCGATCACAACCGTGTGCTCCAGGTCCTCAGGCCGGGCTATCGCACCGAACAATCGGTGCTCCGTTACGCCGAAGTTAAAGTGGGCTATTGCCCGGGGCAAGCGACCGAATCGAATCAACCGAACAAGTAGGTGCGGGGTGAGCAGAGTTTGTAGGGTGGGCCACCGCTGCGCTTGGCCCGCCCTACAACTTGCGCGTCAGAATCCCGCAGGAGTGATTCAACCCGAAACACAACCCGGCTCTTGCCCGTAAGGAGTCCTCGTATGGCAGTACGCTGCGGAATCGACCTCGGAACGACCTATTCGGCCATCTCGTGGTACGACCCGTACAACAACCGGGCCGTGACGATCGACCTCGACACGGCCGACGGGGCGAAGGTGATTCGCTCGGTGGTTTACTTTCCGGGCCCGGGCCAGCCGGCCGTGGTCGGCGAGACCGCCTGGAACGCCGCCCGGCAGCATCCCGACCGCGTCGTCGTCGGCATCAAGCGGTCGATCGGCACGTCGTTCAAGACTGCCGCGATCGACGGCCACGAATACACGCCGCAGGAGGTTTCGGCCGAGATCCTCAAGGTCCTGGTGCAGGACGCCAAGAAATATCTCGGTGAGGACGTGCCCGACGCGGTGATTACCGTGCCGGCCTATTTCGGCGACGCGGAGCGGGCCGCCACCGAGGAGGCAGGGAAGATCGCCGGCCTGAACGTCATCGGGGTCCTGCCCGAGCCGCACGCCGCGGCCCTGGCCTATGCCGTCGAGAACGCCGGCACGATCCAGGACCGGCACATCCTGGTTTACGACCTGGGCGGCGGGACGTTCGACGTCACCATGATCCACGCCACGGCGGCCGGCGGCGGCGCGAGCCTCGATCTAAACATCTCCACGCTGTGCAAAGACGGCAACCGTCACCTGGGCGGACTGGATTGGGACCGCGCGCTGGCCAAGCTGGTCATCGAGAAGGTGCTTGCACAGCACGGCGAGGACATCAGCAACGACGCCGACAACGAGCCGCTCCTGCTGGACAACTGCGAAAAGGCCAAACGCCACCTGAGCCGCACGGGCACGGTGTCGATCATCGCCGACTCGAAGCAGCACCAGGTGGACGTGACCGCCGAGGAGTTCGAGAACCAGACCGCCCATCTGCTCTACCAGACCCAGGCCCTGCTGGAACACGTCATCGAGGAGGCCCAGAAGAACCACGGCGTGGCCAAGGACCAGATCGAAGTCATGCTCACCGGCGGATCGAGTCGGATGCCCGCCGTGGCCCGCTTGATCGAAACCGTGCTCGGCCGGCCGCCGCTCCGCTACCAGAATCCCGAACTGCTGGTGACGATCGGGGCGGCCTACCGGGCCCATCTCTTGGGACAGCCGGGCGCCGGCGAACAAGCCCCGGTCATTGTCCAAACTGTGCCCGACGCCGACGGCACGCCGACCAAGAAAGAAGTCCGCGTCGGCGGCCTGAGCGACATCGGGCGTCCGGTGGGCGTCGAGGTGCTCCGCGCGGGCGCGCCGGCCAACGCCGTGGTCGTGCCCGACGGCTCGTCCTACGGACAGCAGTTCGAGAAGATCTTCTCGACCACCGAAGACGGCATGACCGAGATCGACGTCGTCCTCCACGAAGGCAGCTCCGCGAAGCTGGAAGAATGCCGGAAACTGAAGACGTTCACGATCACCGGCCTGCCCGCCGACCGCCCCAAGGGCCGCCCGGTCAAGGTCGTGATGGGCTACGACAACAGCGGCATCGTCCGCGGCAAGGCGATCGACCTGGACACGGGCACCGAGATCCCCATCGAAGTCACCCCAGGGTTCTGACGGCCTATCCGAAAACCGGGACAAGCACCTGGGGACAGAAGACCGGGACAGGCACCTGAAAGAAGGGTCCCAGTCCCGGTTTTCGGACAGGCTCGAAGCCAACTCCCCTCTCCCGTTCGACGGGAGAGGGGCAGGGGGTGAGGGCATTCTGCACTCATGGATGCTTGCCATCGTTCCACCGACTCGTAAGGACTCCGCCATGGCATCAGCGATCCAACGCCTCACGCTCATCGTGCTCTCGCTGACCCTGAATTCCGCGGTTGCGGCGTCTGCGGAAGACGCTTCGACGAACAAGACGCCTGCCGCAACCGCGTCGACCAACCAGCCATCCAAGGCCCCTCGCGTCAGGGTCACGATCTCCAAGGAGACCACCTACATCACCGCCCCGCTCCGCAAAGACGGCTACCCCGACTACGTCGCCGCGCTCAACGAGCGTTGCAGCCGGGGTGTGACGCCCGAGAACAACGCGGCGGTGCTCTTCTGGAAGGCCTTCGGACCGGGCGAAATCCCAAAGCCGCACCGCGAGCGGTTCTTCAAGATGCTTGGCATCCCGCCGCTGCCCGAGGAAGGGGAGTACTTTGTCTACTTTGGCGAACACGTGAAACGGCTGAAGAAGGACGGCAGACTGCCCTCTGCCCAGTCCGGCGAAGACGCGGAGCACGCCCCGTGGACCGAGTTCCGAGTCTCTCAAGAGCGGCCTTGGTCCGCAAAGGACTTTCCCGTGGTGGTGGATTGGCTCAAGGCGAACGAACGGATGATAGCGATGCTGGCCGATGCGGCGAAACGGCCTCGCTACTATGCCCCCGCAGTGTCCGAAAACGTGCTCCTGGCCAGCGGCGAACTGCCGACGATCCAGCAGTCTCGCGAGGTCGGCCGGGCAATGCTGTCGCGCGCAATGCAGCGGATCGGGGCGGAGAAGACGGACGATGCTTGGGCCGATGTGCTGGCCTGCCATCGCGTGGCGCGGCTGTACGCGCAGCGGCCATCGCTCGTTGACGCACTTGTTGCGGACGCCATCGACGGAATGGCCTGCTCCGCCGACCAGGCGTTGCTGGAGCACGCCCGGCTTTCGGCGCCACAGGCATTGAGAATGCGGGACGATCTCGGCCAGCTTCCGCGAGTCAGCAGGATGGCCGATGCGGAAGAAGGAGATCGACGCGCTCAACGCCGAGGTTCGCAAAACGCTCCGGGAGACGAGTGGCGCGACGTCGCTCATCCGGCCGCTGCTTTCCAACCCCCGGCGAGATGTCTCGCGTCAACTGGCT
>CAZFKF010000853.1:0-3305 GCA_964518805.1 uncultured Planctomycetaceae bacterium
TGAGACTCATCAAGACGTATCCCGCGCAGTTGGAGGTCATCGTCACACCCTACACGGCCAAGACCAAGGTCATCGACGATGAATCGGGCCTCTGGGCGGCGATGAAGAAGATGGACGTGGGGTGGTTCGGCATCAAGCCCTTTGCCGGCACCTCGCTGTTCAAGGGCGACAGCTCGCCGAACAGCCCGCACGCCGAAGAAGACAGCCGCCTGGCCCGGCTCACGCGCCGCTACATCCTCTGCAATGTCAACAACACCGCGCCGATTCCCGGCCTGATCACCCCGGCGCAGGTCGATAACGCCGCGCTGGCCGTCAAGGAACGCCGCGAGCTGGATGCGCAGGAGAAGGCGGAACTGGAGCGGGCCACGGATCGGGCGTGGGCCAATCTGCCGTACCACTACCAGTGGCTGAAGGACTGGGAGTACATCTAGACCGCGGTGCAGAGTCCTGTGGAACGCAAGCCCGAAGGACCGGTCGCCACGCTGTCCTTCGGGGCGTTCAGACCGAACTTTGGCTTCCGGGAAGAATCTGATTGAGGAGCATCATGCGATACACACGGCGAGCGGTCATCTTGGCAAGCACCACGCTAGCGGCGGCTAGCTGCCTTTGGACGGCGTTCGCGGAATACGGACTGCTTTCCCCCTCGTCGGGTTTGGCCGCCGAGAAGGCCAAACCACTGCCTCCGCTCAAGGTCGATCGCAGTGCACCGCTGCTGCTGGACGCCCCGGCCGAAAAAAAGCCATCGAGCAAATCGAAGGGACCCAAGGCCGACAACCATGCCTGCCACGTTTGCCACACGAACTATCAAGAGGAATGTCTGGCCGTCACGCACGCCGACGCCAATGTGGGCTGCGTCAAGTGCCACGGGGAGTCGATCGCCCACCGCAACGACGAAAACAACATCACCCCACCCGACACGATGTATCCCACCGAGGGCATCGATGCGGCGTGCGTCAAGTGCCACGAGACGCACGATGCGCCGGCACGCAAAGTCCTCGCTCGCTATACGGAACGTTGTGCCGGCAAGAAGTCTCCGGATCAGGTCGTCTGCACCGATTGTCACGGCGAACACCGCCTGAAGCTCCGCACCGTTCGCTGGGACAAGAAGACTGGCAAACTCATCAGCGGCAGCGGAGCGAAGCCCGCGTCGCCAAGCGGCCAGAACAAGAGCGACAAAAAGTAGCGCGCGGTCCCTGCGGATTACGGGCTTCGCGATTGTGCCAGCGGCCGACCGCGTTCTTGACGCAGGATTGCGTCGTTACGGCATCGCAGGAGCGGGGGGGACCCGCGCCGTGCTTGGCGGAGGAAGGGGCGCGTCGGGAATGAGGGCTGCGTTGTGGCCTGACGAACGCGCACCGTCGCTGCGTACGGTGTCGTCTTCCTGATACGATGTGGGCCGCTCGGGCACGGTACGCGGCAGACGACGAATCTCGGGCCCTCCGGGAACTTCCCGTCCGGAGGGCGATTCGGCGGGCGGCGCGGGCAGAGGCTTCAGCACGGGTGGGAGTTGTCGCACCGTGCCGCGCTGAGTCATCAGAGGATCGGGTTCGGGGGAGTGTGCCGTCGGAGGATCGCCATTCCGCAAACCGGGATTCGGCCTCTCTGCCGGCGGTTGGCGTTCGACAATGATGCCAGGGTCCGCAGGCTTTCTGGCGAGTTGCGGTTCACCTCCGCCAGATTGGACCCGCAAGTGCTCCAACCACATGCGTGCGTCGTTCATCGACGGATTCAGCGCCAGAGCCCGAGAGAACGAGGTCATCGCCTGGTGAGTCTGTCCCTTGACCTGCAACAAGTAGCCGACTTTGTAGTAGGCTTCGGCCTCGGGATACACGACCCTCAAGTGCCGGATTGCCTGATCTGCTTGTCCGACGTCGACCAATAAGACCGCGATGTTGTTGCGATAGAGATCACGCTTCGGCTGGAGTTCGATCGCCCGGCCAAAGGCCGCCAGCGCTTCGGCATGCCTTCCCTGCCCCGCGTACAGAAGGCCCATGTCGTTGAAGATGGCGGCCTCGGCGGGGTGGTACTTGGCCGCTTTCTGATACAATTGCATGGCCGCCTGCATCTGGCCGTGGCGCTGTTTGAATCGCGCATAGGCCAGGTGGGAGCCGAGGTGTTTGGGCGCCAATCGGAGGGCCTGCTGATAGGACTGCTCGGCCAGCGCCGGCTTGCTTTGCTCTTCGTAGAAGCGGGCCATGGAAAGGTGAAGTTCCGGCGTGGGCCTGGCCTTGGTCGACAGCGACGTGGGATCGTCGGCGGGCGCCACTGGAGTCGTGGGAGTGATTGCCTCCGAGACCTTGGCAACGCCCTGCTTCACCGCGTCGGTCGTGTTGTCAAGCACGCCTGCTGTCTGAACGATGGACCCGGTGCCGGGATCATCATACGCGACCGCCGGAACGACGGCCGTCGCGTCGGGCAACGCGGGAGCTGGCGGTACAAGAGGCTTCTCTCCGAGCTGACGGGGCGCGATCGTGCTAGGCGGCGTGATGGCGGCGGGCAGGGGCACGGGCTGGCTCTGCTCCATACTCGGGGTGCATCCACCCGAAAGTACGATGATTGCCAGCACAACGACGGCTATTCCGTACGAACCTCGAGCCACCTGCATCCTCCGTGACTGGTGCGCATTCTTGATCGACCAGCCTGCACGGAATCCTGTAGCGGAATTGGAGGATTGCGGAGAATCTGACGGTTCTGTCAGATTTAGTTGTCGCTGCTAGTCTTCCGGTCGGGCAAGAAGATCTTCTCAGGCACGAACGGCTGGAACTTGCGGTTGATGGAAGAGTCTTCCTTGGAACCACCCGGCCACCCGGCCGAGTAGCCAACGGGGGTCATGTACGTCTCCAGCACACTTGGGGGCCCGGACTCGGGTGCGGCTTTGCCCGCATATTCGCGAATCGCAGCGACGCGCGCCGCAGTCTGCTCTGCGGTACCGGCTCTCTGAACGAAGATCGTACGGTGCTCCAACGGCACCTGTGTGAGAATCCATCGGACTTTGAACTGGCCGGCCGGAGTCAGGCCGCCTTCGGTTCCGCTGAAGTGGTAGTCCGCCAAGAGGTTCTGACGGCGCCAACCATTCTGAATCATCGTCGGAAACGGTGCCTCGACAGCCGCACGGTCCCAACAGACGTAGGGACACGGCCACTGGTTGACCTCCTGAAAGTCACTCACCAGCGCATGGAAGAGGTCTCCTCCGCATGCGGAGGGGGTCGATACTGCGACGAGGCATACGGTGAACAGCGCAAGACGGCACGCAACCATGCCTGAATCTCCCTATTCAGAGAATCCGGCGACAATGCCGGTCCTTG
>CAZFKF010000854.1:0-3305 GCA_964518805.1 uncultured Planctomycetaceae bacterium
GCGCACGTTCAACGGTGCGCCCCCCCCCCCCCCCCGCCCGCTTCGCCGCCCCAATGCCCCCGCCATCGGCCCCAACGATCTGCCGGCATATGGCCAGCCCCAACCCGGTTCCCCCGGAGCCGGTCCGCGTCTTGCTCGATTGGATGAACTTGTCGAACACGGCCTCCAGTTCGTCCTCGGGGATGCCGACGCCTCGATCGCGGACACAGACCGCCAAGGCCGCGTCGCGCTCGCTCAATTCGATCTCCACGGTTCCGCCCGACGGGGAAAACTTGATGGCGTTGGACAGGACGTTCCGAATGACTTGCGCCACCCGGGTTGCATCGGCGGTCGTCCGGGAGTCGGCGGCCCGGCGGACGAAATCGATCCGCACCGCGCGGTCGGCGGCCATAGTGCCCATTTCGCCTGCGATTTGCGCGATGACCGCGGCAAGCTCGACGGTCGCAAACTCGAAGTCCATCCGACCCGATTCCAGTTTCGCCAGATCGAGCAGATCGTTGACCAGGTGAAGGAGGGTCGTCCCGCTCTGATGGATGAGTTCGAAGTATTCGAGGAGTCTCTCGGGAGAGGCGGTGTGGGTCCGCTTGACGCCGAAGGCGGCGAAACTCAGGATCCCGTGCAAGGGCGTGCGCAGTTCGTGCGAGATGTTGGCAAGGAACTGGCTCTTGGCGCTGTTGGCCGCCTTGACCTCCTGGATCGCGTTCTCGAGCGCCCGATTGGCCGATTCCAGTTCCAGCGTCCGCTTTCGCCGTTCCTCTTCCGCGACCTTTCGCGGCGTGATGTCGACGAAGCTCTCCAGGATGCAGCGCTTCCCGGAAAGCGTCACGGCGGCGGCCGTCTTCAGGATCGGCACCGATCGTCCGTCGGCAGTCCGCAAGTTGCAGTCGTGGCTGCAAACCGCTTGGCCAGGATCCGTAACGCGGCACGGTCCCGGATTGCCGGCACAGAGGGTCGAACGGCAACTCTGCCCTACGATGCGTTCCTTGTCGCCGCCGATCATGGCCGCGGCCACCGGATTGACGTCCACGATGCGGTTCGTCTGGGCGTCGACCACGGCGATGCCAACCTGAACCGTTTCGAGGATCGTGCGGATCTCTTGCTCCCGCTCGCGCAGTTGAGCGGTTCGCCGGGCTACCAGGTTTTCGACATGGAACGATCGGCGGATCCTCGCCAGGTGGTTCGCCGCCAGAAGGAGGCTCAGCGAAAGGCCCACCGGCAACACGGTCCACGGCAGCCAGGTCCGTTGCCCGGCGACGTAGCTTGACGGGGCCGTGACTTGAATCTGCCCGCGGCGACTGTTCTCCTCGAAGTCGGTGATCTGGCACAACCCGCCACTGCCGGCGTCCTCGCCTTCCTCCGGCGGATAGGACCCGAGGAGCTTGGGTTCCTCCGGACCGGTCACATCCAGGATGCGCGTGCAGAGGCCGTCGGGCTGAAACTGCGCCAGCGCCGCCCGAAGCGTCTGGTCCGCGAAGAACGCCCCGACAAAGAACCCCAGCAGCCTCTGACGCCTCTCGGCGACCGAAGCCGGGATGCTCCCGCCTTTGAACACCGGCAAGTAGACGTGAATCCCAAGTCGTTGTGAGACCTCTTGAACCAAAGGGAACGCCGAAAAGGCGACGGCAACTCCTTCGTCGCACGCTTGACGCGCCGCGGCCCTTCGCTCGGGGGCAGAAGTCACATCCAGGCCGAGGAGCGGTTCGTTGCCCGCCAACGGCTCGACATAGAGCACGGGGAAGTAATCTTCCCGCGGCTTGGCCGGCACAATGGCGCCGCTGGCGTCGAATTCACGGATGGCGAAATCCGCGAAGCCGTCTTTGCGGGCGGCAGCCTCGCAGGCGGCGCGCGAGGCGTTCTCGATCCGCGGGACCCACGCCCAGACGCGCGCTTCTTCGAGCCGCGATACAAACGGCTGCGCGAAGGTGTGGAACTCCTGCCGCGTCACGTCTTCGGAACCGTGAAAGAAACTGCGAGGCAATTCCAGAGTCAGCAGGTTGGTCCTGATCCGCCCCAACACGGCAAAGGCGCAGCGGTCGGCGTCGCGCTGAAATTGGCCCTCGATCTGCCGCCGTTCCCAGGTGCGCGCGAGAATCAGGCCGCACACCGAAAGCGTCAGGCCGGCCAGAATCGTCAGCGCCACGGGAAAGCAGCGAGTCGGCGGCACCGGGGTCCGGGGGATTGTGTGCGTATCGTCACCGTTCATCGAGGGCATCTCCACGGGAAACCATAGCTTTTGCAAGGTCAGAAGACGCCCAAAATGAGTGCTTCGAAGGCTGTATTCCGTGGCGGAAGTGCGTCACGCCTTGCGGTTCGCTGTCCACGCCGAGGGGGGGCGTCGCGTCGTCGCCTTGCCGACTCGCGAATCCAACCCCATCTCCGGATGCACCCATCCGACGCTCAGCCAAATGGCCGCGGTGACGGGCGGTTCCGATCGTGCCGATTGTCCGACCCGCCGGTGCCCCCGGGGAGGCAGAACGACAACAAAGAACGACCATCATCCTGATCTTGATATGCGATTCCTCAAGAGACGGCTGTACGAAACGCCGTCCGCGGCCTATTCGCGCGCAGTGGAGACGAACCAATGCACGCCTGGCACCGTCCCGGAGCCCGACATCCGGCGTCTGAAACAGGAACTTGATCGCGCGACTCTCATCGAAAAGCAAGAGTACGACGTACTAACCAAAGCCCAGGACGCCGCCAAGAAAGGGCGCTGAACTCGCTTCGAGGTCGTGGTTGGCCCACGGTCTTCCCGTGCGTCCGAAATTCCCGCCCACGCGTCGTTCCCGCGGCGTTCGCTTGCCCGCTTGTCGATCGCGGCGGGCCGGGCTAGGATGGTTCGCGGGGCAATCGGGCCGCACCCTACAAACCGACCGGCGGCGCGGCGTCACGCACTCCTCCGGGACTTGATGAACATGAGAAAAGCACCCATGGGTTCGCTGGCGCTGGTGTGGGTCCTCGGGGCCGGTGCTTCGGCCGCTTCCCTCGAAATCAGCGTGGATACGTCCGAGACGCCCGACATGACGGCCTGGGCGGTCCACGCCAAGGACCTCTGCGCGAAGTCCTACCCGATGATCCTCAAGCACCTCGCAGCGCCCGGCTTCGAGCCGCCCGAGAAGGTCCGCATCGTGTTCAAGCGGGACGAGGGCATCGCCTTCACCTCGGGCACGACGATCACGTGCATGGGGGGCTGGTTCAAAGCGCATCCCGACGACTACGGGGCGGTGATCCACGAACTGTGCCACGTGGCGAACGCTTACGGCGCCAGCCGCGCGCCAGGTTGGGTGACCGAACGAATCGCCGATTAC
>CAZFKF010000855.1:0-3303 GCA_964518805.1 uncultured Planctomycetaceae bacterium
TGAGTTGTCCGACGTTGCGGACGCCCCGCAATACGGCGTTGAGGTGCTCGAGCCGCTGCTGACTCTCGCGAAGCGACCGCTCGGAGTCGCGCAACATCCGGAAAATGGGAAAGATCCCGGCGATGCCCAGGAGCATGAGGCCGGATACTCCCAGCCCAACCAGCTCAAAAGGCAATCCGGTCACCGGCGCGGCGTCGCCCGAAACCGCGCGAAGAAGCGAGAGCCCGCGACGGGCAAGCATCAAGAGGATGGCCCCGGCAATCATGCCCCAGGCCAGTCGTCTTCCCGTAAACCACATCAACCGGATGGCAAGCAGCGCTGCGCCAGCTTGGCATGCGGCCGACAAGACAATCACGAACGTCGTGCCCATGGAACGGACCTTATGAGAAGAGCCAAGAGCCAGAGAAGGCACGTGCGAACTGCCGTATGCAGCAGCTTCACGCACTATTGTACTCGAACTGGAGAAGACCCCCATAGTCCATGCGCACGGCAATTCGACGCGCTCGCAGCCTCGCATCACGGCCGGAGCGATCCGGTGCATCGTATGAGAAGCATGTCCGTACTCGTTGCTGCAACCACGCGGTTCGCTCTGGAACCTTCCACGACCGAATGGCCCCATGCAACCGAACCATCCTGGCCCCTCGTGCTCCTCATTGGCGTCCAGACTCCAAACGGCCCTTGAAGAGAACCGCTCGATGCCCACGTTGAGTGCCAACTCTATTTGCGCGAACGATTTTCGCCAGCCTCGCCAGACACCGGATGACACATTTCCGTCACTTTCCGTCATCTCCACCTACGCGATGTAGGTTTCGTGTGGAAGCGGCCCACAAAACTCCGAGGGGGGGTGCGGCCGAGTGGTTTCCCGCACGAAGCCCTCCTTGAAAGGCCGTGTAACCCAGGAACGGATTGCGAGTCTTGCCGTGGCGTTCACCTACTTCTTCCGCGACAGCCAGACACTTGAAACGGCCATCGACGGCGCCTTGCCGGCGATGTGCGGGCAGGCCTTCATCCACATTTGGGATGCCGGATGTGCCCATGGGCCGGAGCCGTACACGCTGGCCATCCTGTTGCGGGAGCGGATGTCGGACTTCATCTTCCGCAACGTCCGGATCCACGCCACGGACGTCGACGCCCATTTCGCTCCGCAGATTCGGTCGGGAGTCTTCGCCGAGCATGAGGTTCAGCGAGTCCCGCCCGAAATCCTCCGGCGGCACTTCCGACCGGCCGCTCAGGCCGGCTTTGTCGAGGTCCTGCCGGAACTGCGGGCCAAGATCACGTTCTCGCATCACGATCTGTTGTCGCTGCGGCCCGTTCGCGAGGGGCTCAGCCTGATCGTGTGCAAGAACGTGCTCCTGCACTTCGACGAGGGGCAGCGGATCCGCGTGCTGCGGATGTTCCACGAGGCCCTTCAACCCGGCGGCATGCTGGTCATGGAACAGACGCAAAAACTGCCGGAGTTGCTCGCCGCCCGCTTTCAGCAGGCTTCACCCCGCGTCCAGGCATTCCGGAAGCTGATGCCGGCGCTGGTCGAGCATCGGGCTGAAGAGCGACTCGCACACCAACACGGCCACGGGCGCGTGGAAGCGCCCGCCGCCCTACGACAACGTCCTTAAGACCCAGTAGAACGAGGAGATCCCCATGTTTGCCAAGATGAAGACCGGGACCAAGGTCCTGGCCGGTTTCAGTTTCGCGATCTTGATCGCGGTGACGGTGGGTGTGGTCGGCTATCGAGGCATTTCCGCAGTCAGTACGTCCCTTGTCGACGTGGGAAAGAATCGCATGCCTTCGGCGTTCGCACTCCAGAAGATGATCGCCGGACAACTCGAAGCCTCCTACGGCGAACGCGGTCTGATCAATCGCCGGATGATGGACGCCCAGACCCGCCAGAACCAGTACAAACGGATTGACGACGGGCTGAAGCGCGCCGCCGCGGGCCTGGAGGTCTTCGAGCCGTTGCCCAGGGATCAGGAAGAGGACTCGCTGTGGAAAGAGCTATCTCCGCTCTGGGAGGAGTGGAAGAAGGAACTGGCGAAAGTCGTCGAGATTTCCAAGCAGAAAGACCAACTCGTGGCCGGCGGATTGAAGGCGGACGACCCCAAAGTCGCCTCGATCGACGACAAGGCGTTCGAGGCCAGCAAAGAGACACGCGCGGCCATGAACAAGTCGTCCGCCAAGTTGGTTGAGCTCGTCATGCTCAACGTGAAGCGGGGCGAGGAAGCGGTCGCCCAGGGCGAGAAAGCGGCCTCAAGCGCGATTACCTTCAGCGTGGGCACCATCGTGGTCGGCGTCTTGGCCGTGCTGGCCCTGGGCGTGTTCCTTGCCCGCAGCATCTCCAAGGTGCTTCGCACCCTGATCGGCGAGGCGAGCCGCCTGTCGCAGGCAGCGGTTGAAGGCAAGCTCCAAACCCGCGGCAATCCGGAACTAGTGAGCCTCGAATTCCGGCCGATCGTCGAGGGCGTCAACGCCACGCTCGACGCGGTGATCGGGCCCTTGAACGTGGCCGCCGAATACGTCGACCGGATCTCCAAGGGCGACGTCCCGGCGAAAATCACCGACTCGTACCACGGCGATTTCAACGAGATCAAGAACAACCTCAACCAGTGCATCGACGCGGTCAACGCCATGGCGGCCGACGCCAACATGCTCGCTCAGGCGGCCGTGGAAGGCAGGCTCGCCACCCGCGCCGACGCCTCGAAGCACCAGGGCGACTTCCGCAAGATCGTCCAGGGCGTCAACGACACGCTCGATGCCGTGATCGGCCCCTTGAACGTAGCCGCCGAGTACGTCGACCGGATCTCCAAGGGCGACATCCCGCCGAAGATCACCGATGCCTACAACGGCGATTTCAACGAGATCAAGAACAACCTCAACCAGTGCATTGAGGCGGTGAACGCATTGGTCGCGGACGCGGCAGCGCTTGCCACGGCAGCCGTTGAAGGTCGTCTGGACACCCGCGCGGACGCTTCAAAACACCAGGGCGACTTCTGCAAGATTGTCCAGGGCGTGAACGACACGGTGCAGTCGCTTGTCGCGCACATCGATGCAATGCCCGCTCCGGCAATGATCGTGGACAACGAACTGACAGTCCGCTTCATGAATCGCACCGGAGCGGGTGTCATTGGTCTTCCCAAGGAGCAGATCGTGGGTACGAAGTGCTATCAGCACTTCAAGACTTCCGACTGCAATTCCGACAAGTGCGCCTGCACCCGCGCGATGCGAGAGGGACGGCCGGTAACAAGTGAGACCGACGCGCACCCCGGAAAGCTCGATCTCTCGATCAGCTACACGGGCGTTCCGATCAAG
>CAZFKF010000856.1:0-3303 GCA_964518805.1 uncultured Planctomycetaceae bacterium
ACATCAATGCGACGAAACGCCTCAGACAGTGCCCAAGCCATCGGTCGAGTTTCCGCGTCGGCTTGGACCGTTCCCAACGCAATCCGAGGCAACTGAATCATACTGTTCGGCCACCCTATAGAAGGACCGCGGCGCCGTCTGCCACACGGCTCGCGGAACACGATACGAGCCCCGCCGCCCCATCCCTCTCTCGCGCCTCGGCCAGTCGAGTTCCCACACGGATGCATTCTTCGAGTGGTCAGATGTGGAGTCAAGCGATGGATAGGAAAAAGCATGAAAAACGTATAGGCAGCACACGCACGATCGCGCAGACGCACGCACCGAGACACAACGACGACATTGACAGAACACGTGCTGCTTGTTAGGTTTACGGTGTTTCGGACCTACGAAAGAAGGACGCGACTGGCGCTAAAGAAGGTGCTCATGGCAGCGGACGTACCGTCGGATGCGGAACAGGATCTGGCCTCCACCCTGGGCCGTTGCGAGGAGAGAATCGGTTACCAGTTCAGCGACAAAGGGTTGCTGCGTGCCGCCCTGACTCACGCTTCGGGCGCGCAGCACCGTCTTGCCTCCAATGAGCGACTGGAGTTCCTGGGCGACGCCATCTTGGGTGCGATTGTCTGCGAGTCGCTCTACCACCGCTACCCCGAGTATCTCGAGGGGGACTTGACGCGTCTGAAGTCGATCGTCGTCAGCCGCCACGTCTGCGCGAAGATCAGCGAACAACTCGGAATGCGGGAGTTTCTCATCCTCGGCAAGGGAATGAGCGTGCATCCCACGGTCCCGTCGTCGCTACTGGCGGACGTGTTTGAATCGCTGATCGCGGCAATCTATCTCGACGGCGGCAACGAGTACGTGCGGAGGTTCATCGAAAAGCACCTCGGCCCCGAGATCGACTTGGCGGCGGAGGGAGAGGCCGGAGGCAACTACAAGTCGCTCTTGCAGCAAGTCGCCCAGCGCGAGCACGGAACCACGCCCACGTACCAACTTCTGGACGAGAAGGGACCCGACCACAGCAAGTGTTTCAAGATTTCGGCGCAGGTCGGCCCCCGTCGCTACCAGGCGGCGTGGGGGCGAAACAAGAAAGAGGCCGAACAACGGGCTGCTCGAAACGCCCTGAACGAACTGGATGGACAGCCGCCGCCGTTTCCCGCCGACTGACTCGGGAAGGCTCGGTCGGACTCGATCCTCCGATGTTCCCAAGGTCCAACGTTTTTCCGTTGGCCCTGAAGATCGTCACGCCACCAATGGGCGAAGGAAATCGACGCTCTGCCGAATGTTCTCGTCGGCGCCGTAGCACTCGATCGAAACAACGCCGTCCCACTTGGTCCGCTTCAAGAACTCGATACACTTGCGGATGTTCTCGGCGTTCACGCCGCCGCCAATGGGTACCTCAGAACAACCGATCCCGGTTTCTTCGCCTCGCATGGCCGCAGCCAGGCCGGGGCTCACATCCTTGATGTGGCAGTGGGCGAGGTAGGGCCGGAAGCGGGTCAAGAATTCCAGCGGGTCCTTTCCGGAGATGTACGTGTTCCCGGTGTCGAAGTTGAATCGCAGGTACTCCGAATCAAAGTGCTTGAACAAACGCTCCAGAAACTCCGGGTTGGTGGTATACGGCCCGTGCGTTTCGATGTCCAGGGCCACCCCATAGTCCTCGGCCCATGATAGGCACTGCTTGTAGTTCTCGCACGCAATCCGAAACACCTCTTCCTCGCTGTATCCCTCGACCAAGAACGCCCCGTCCGTCGTATCGACGATCGGGCAGCCGATCTCCGCCGCAAAGCGGATTGCCTGCTGGATATAGGGAACGCCGAACGAGGAGCCTTCGGGCCCCATCAACGGATACGCCCCATCAATCTGGGAGACCTGGATCTTCTTCTTCTCCAAATACCGCCGCAGTTTTCGCGGGTTCGATTGCAGCGACACGGCCGGATCGTACCCCAATCCGTTCACGAAGTACTGACCGTGGATCACACCGAACTCAATGTGGGTCAGTCCGTACTTGACCGCGCTGTCGATGGCCGCCTGAAAGCTGCCGCTCAAGGCCCGCCAGTTGTCGGTGTGCATTCCCAAGTGAATCATGTCCGCACTCCTGCACGAAGGTTCTTCGCTGGTCGAAACAACGAGACGCCTGCCCCGCCAGGACGCGCCTACCCAAAAAGGGGCGCGTTTTCCGCGAGCCAAGCGGTAGCCAGAATACGGGAGTCCCTCCGCGCCTGCAAGTCCCTCCGGAGGCTCGTCGCGTGGTCGCGGAGGGCTTGCGCCTTGCGTAGCGGGGTGCGGCACCGGTTCGCCGCGCTAGTCCTCCACAGTCTCCTCCCCGATTATGTCCTGCACAGTCCGTTCGATGAACTCAGAGTCTTCGACCGACATGGTCAAACTCTGACGATACTCGTCGTCATCCGGAACGGGAAAGCACGTCACTTCGCCATGGTTTGCCTCGACGCTCCTTCGTATTGCCTCCAGTTCCACGCGGAAGTATTCCTTGCGCGGATTGACTCGATTCACACGGTGCGCGCGAAACTCCCGATGCAATAGGCTTTCAAGAGCGGGTGCATTATCCGAGGGAATCATCATGTGAACATGAAAGGGAAACGGCACCGACGCCCCACCCAATTCATCAACGCGTTCGTCAGGCGTCTCACGGCGCGTCATGCCGATCTTGAAGACGCCATCTCCAAACGAGCCAACGTTGGAAATCACGTAGACGTGTCCGGACTTCGTCAACTGTGCAAGAGATATTGCCCGTTGGGCTTTGGCTTCAGCTTCCTCCTTTGCTTTCTGTGCTTCGATCAACTGCGATCTGAGATATGCCACCTCTGCGCTGTGTTCGCTCTTGCCTTCCCGCAAGGCTTTCTCCACTGCGGTCTGTAAGGCGGCCTCGACCCGTTCGGCGTCTCGCTTCTGTTTCTCTGCGTCCTGTCTTTGCTTTTCGATCTCGCGATTGCGGCGCTCCTCTTCCCGAATCTGCGCTTTAATCCTCGCCTGTTCCTCACGCGCGAACTCGTCGCGAACGGCCTTCTCAAACGCTTTCTTCAAGTCTGCTACAAGCGACTTCTCTTTCTCGGCAGGTACGTGGAACCCGATTTCTCGACATGGGGAATCCGGGAATCCAGATACCATGAAAGAGCCGGGGTCTCCAAGAAAAGTACGCTTGGGAGCGTTTTAGAACCCCAAGTTTACTCTTTCCAGGAGACCCCAGGATGTTATACCTCGGTATCGACCAACAAAAGCGGCAGTTGACCAAACAGTTCCGGACCGGGTGGCCCCGGGCGGTTTCCCGCCCGGGGCTCCCACAGACCC
>CAZFKF010000857.1:0-3300 GCA_964518805.1 uncultured Planctomycetaceae bacterium
TTTCACCGCGGCCAAGGCGAGCATGAAATTCGTGTCACCATTCCATCGGGGGACAACGTGCCAGTGAAGGTGACCGGGCAGCCCGGCACCCGATGCAGATCCGAGGTTCAGTCCAATATTGAATCCGTGGGGCTCTAACACCTTCTCTAGAAGGGTGACCATCTGCGACACGGCCTGCATGATTTCACCGTGCTCTTCCACCGTCAGTTGGTCGAGCCGACTACAGTGGCGCCTTGGCGCCACCAGCAGGTGTCCATTGTTGTAAGGAAAGCGATTCAGGACCGTCAGGGTGTGTTCGGTCTGGCAGACGACGTGGCGATCGGGATTCGCATCATCCACCGCAGCCTGGCACAGGAAGCAGGTCGGGTCCCCCCCGGGAAGACATTCTATTGCCGGCCGAGACTTTGGCCCGTCCGATGGAGACTGCTTCACGTAGGCCAAGCGCCATGGGGCCCAAATCTGCTCAAGCGACACAGCGATAAATCCTCATAGAGCCTCAAATAGTCCCGACACGGCCGTCTCCCGAGTCTATCCCGCCCAGATGGTAGCTGCAAGACAGACCACATCCCACAACAGGCCATGTCTAACAACTCTTAAGATGTATTTCTCAAGTTAGGCGGTTTTGTTCGACGAAATAGACTACATGAGATTTGCCGGATGATTCGACGCGTGACTTCGGATCGGGATATAATGGCACCCTAGGTCGTCCAAAGCGACATGATGGCGAAGATTACACAGAATAGATAAAGATGAATGCGGAAACGTGACTGAAGGTCGGCGTTTGTGCCAAGGGCGGTCTTGCAGTCCCACCCTGTTGTCTGCCTATTTCCCCAGACTCTTTGTGAGCCCACCTTTGGATGTATTCAAGACGTATTTTCGAGGAGTGATTTCGGTATCACGTGGCAACTGACTTTCGCATCGAACTCGACGTCTTTCGCGGACCACTCGACTTGCTCCTTTACCTGGTGCGAAAGGAGGAAGTCGAGATCGTCGACATTCCGATTGCGCGAATCACCGACCAGTTTCTCAAGTACCTTGAAGTGCTCCAGGAACTGAACATCGATGCGGTCGGCGACTTCGTCGCCATGGCGAGCACGCTCATCGAAATCAAGTCGCAGCACGTACTTCCGCGATTCGACGAGGTCGAGCAGGAGATTGAGGACCCTCGCGAGGAACTCGTTCGCCGGTTGCTGGAGTATAAGAAGTACCGCGACGCGGCCAGCGTGCTGGAAGAGCGGGGGCGACAGTGGCAACTCCAATGTC
Organism: uncultured Planctomycetaceae bacterium; assembly: GCA_964518805.1. Taxonomy (GTDB): domain Bacteria; phylum Planctomycetota; class Planctomycetia; order Pirellulales; family Thermoguttaceae; genus CALFBP01. Next base: position 1,264 of record CAZFKF010000857.1, read on the forward strand.
CCCGCCTATCGAGCGATCTGCCCCAGCGCGAACGCGACGTTGCCGAAGAGCCGATCCACGAGGTGGAACTGTGGGATCTGGTCAGCGCATTCGCTCGAATCCTCCGCGAACGGGAGTTGGTGAAGCCCTCGAACATCGTCTACGACGACACGCCGATTCACGTGTACATGACGCGAATTCAGGCGAGTCTTCAGGAGCGGGGCCGGGTTGCCTTCAGCACCCTATTCGATCAATCCGTCCACCGGTCGACCATGGTGAGCACGTTCCTGGCGGTCCTGGAACTCGTGCGCCACTACCACGCTCTGGTGGATCAGAATACACTTTTCGGCGAAATCTGGGTCTATACGCGACCGGACTGCTCCGAACCGCTGGACCTCTCCCAGGTGGACAATTACGATCACGCCCATGCTCACGGATCAGCCGGTCAAGTCGATCAGCCACAAGACCATCACGATTGAGGGGTATTCCCGCGCGGCGGTGCAGACCTATTGGCGAATCCCGGAGTACAAGATCGGGTTCGATTTGGGGGCTCAGCCGTGGTCGTTCATGGGCACGCCCACGTGGCTGGTCTCGCACACGCACATCGACCACATCATTGCATTGCCCGTCTACGTCGCCCGCCGACGCATGATGAAGATGGAGCCTCCGACGATCTATCTGCCGGAGGCCGGAATCGAACCCGTGCAGCGGATCCTCCGCCAAGTGAGCCGCCTGGATCGAGGGCGTCTGCCGTGCACTCTGTTGCCGGCCCGGCCGGGGGATGAAATCGAACTTTCCCGCGAACTGGTGGTCACGGTCTCCGCCACGCGGCATACGGTTCCCTCGGTGGGGTACGTCGTGTGGGAACGGCGGCGCAAGCTCAAGCCCGAGTATGCCGGCCTGCCGGGCCCGGCGATCCGCGATCTGCGGCTTGCCGGGACCGACGTGACCCAGGAAGTCCGCGTGCCCCGGGTGGCCTACCTCGGCGACAGCGCACCCGAGGGGCTCGACGCATGCCCGGCCATGTTCGAGGCCGAGGTGCTCATTACCGAGTTGACGTTTGTTGCGCCCAGCCACCGCAAGGAGCGGATCCACAAGTTTGGCCACATGCATCTTGACGATCTGCTGGAACGCCGCTCGCAGCTCAAGAACGAACTGGTCATCGCCACCCACTTCAGCACGCGGTATCACGTGCGGCAAATCCAGAGCATTGTCCAGCGTGCCATTCCCGACATGCTCGAAGGCCGCCTCCATTTGTGGATCTGAGCGATGAATAACGGACCTCTTTCTGAGCCGCGAATCGCAGTCATCGGCGGAGGGATCGCCGGGTTGGCGGCCGCTTTTCGCATCACGGAATTGGCGCCTCGCTGCCGAATCGCGCTGTTGGAGCGGCAGTCCCGGCTTGGCGGCGTGCTCTGGACCGTTCACGAGGAAGGATTTCAGGTCGAACAAAGCGCCGACAACTTCATCACGACCGTGCCGTGGGGCGTGGACCTGTGCAAGCGCATCGGGCTGGAGAGCGATCTGGTACAGACCAATCCTGCGTACCGGCAGACCAGCGTGGTGCACAAAGGACGCTTGTACAAGCTTCCCGACGGCTTCCTGATGATGGCCCCCACGCGCATGTGGCCGCTGGCCGTGACTCCCATCCTCAGTCCGCTGGGCAAGGTCCGGGCCGCGCTGGAGTACCTGATCCCGCCGCGCAAGGTGGAAGGCGACGAGAGCGTGGCCGGCTTCGTGCGCCGCCGGTTGGGCAAGGAGGTCTTCGATCGCCTCGTGGAGCCGCTGGTCAGCGCCGTGTACGCGGCCGACATGGAACGGCTGAGCCTCGATGCAACGCTCTCGCAGTTCCGCGAGATGGAACAGCAATACGGCAGCCTGATCCGCGCGATGCGCCACCGCATGCGTCACCGACCCAAAGGGCAGTCGTCCGATAGCGGGGCTCGCTACAGCATGTTCGTCACCCCGCGCCAAGGGCTGTCGAGCATGGTCGACGCGGTTGCGGCCCGCCTCCCGCAAGGCGCGGTGCGCCTGGATGCCGCGGTGGAAGGGCTCGAG
>CAZFKF010000858.1:0-3300 GCA_964518805.1 uncultured Planctomycetaceae bacterium
CGGGTTTTGCCGCGACGGGGCCAGAGCAATTGTCCACCATCCGGAGGCAGACTCGCGGCAGGGAGGCGTCCCTGCCTCCGTGCCCGTGAAACCGCTCCTCAAGAGAGGCGGGACGTCGGTCGGGTGGCCTTTGACCGACGTCCCGGGCCTCACGCGTGGCGAGTGTGCGGTCGGACAATCCGTGTGTCCCCCCATGAAGCCATAATCACTGCTCGCGTAGACGCTTCAGCGATCCGGAGAATTTCGCCCCCCTGGTGCTGATTCACCTCGGGGAAGGGCCCCCAAGGCAGCTTCTGCGATGTCGTCATAACGAGCCTGTTGCTCGATCAAATAGCGATTCCATGGTTCGGCAGCCCAAAGCTCAAGGTGATCTTGCACCCCCAACAGGACCACCTCCTTTCCCAACTTCGCCAAAGTCGCTAACTGCGAGGGGATCCGGATCCGGCCCTGCTGATCCAGTTCGATTCGCTGTACCCGAGAATAGAACAGTCGCGCAAACGCCCGGACGTCTTTCTGGGTGGGCGGGGCGTCCATCAACCGATCGCCCCACCGTGCGAAAGTCTCCTCGGGGTAAATGGCTAGCGATCCGTCCGTGCCCGGCGCGACATAAAGGTTGCCGCCGATGGGGCAACCTAACGCCTCCCGGAGTCGCTTGGGGATAGCAACTCGCAGCTTCTCATCCATCGAGCGGGAAAAAGTCCCGGTAAGCAGCATCCACTTGTCCCCACTTCTCCCCACAAGTTCCCAAAGATATCCGCTTCTGTCCCCACGTCAAGCTTGTCGGGTGCGGTGCGCCGTAGACTCCGCCGCCCGCTCTGGTCCGAGTAGCCAACTACCAGACGACTTCCAACGAATCGTTGCGGCGCAACTTTTCTGGAAACTTTTTTCCAACCGTTAGTCTTTGCCTGCGATGAACGTCTGCCAAAGATCTTCGTAGGCATGAACCATCCCAACGATACTAAAGTTCTGCTCACATCGCGTCCGGTTCTCCCGTCCAAGTTGCCCAGCAAACGCGTTGTCCGAGAGGATTCGCACGAGCTTTTCGGCCAGAGCCGATGTCTGCCCGAACGCCACGACCTGAGGTTCTGCGTTCTCGCCAAGCAGCTCGCGAACGCCTTCGACATCCGTCGCCACGACGGGCATCTGGCTGGCCATCGCCTGAAGCACCACATTGGGCATACCCTCCCAACGCGATGGCAAGACCAGCAGGTCGCTCGCGGCGAGAATCTCGGCAATGTCCTTGCGCCAGCCAAGCCAATGCACTTGCCCAGCGATTCCACGTTGCCTGGCGATTCGTTCGAGGGTGGATCGCTCAGGGCCTTGGCCGACCAGAACGAGGTGGCAATCCCTCACTCGCGGCAACCACTCCGGCGCACTCTCCAGCAGCCAATCGAGCCCCTTCTGCCGATCAAGGCGGCCGACAAACGCGATGATGCGACTCCCCGGCGGGATGCCTTCGGCCACCAGAGAAGCTGGCGACGTTGCCGGAAACCGCTCTAGATCGACCCCGTTGGGAATGACCGTGAGTCGAGACGGGGGCAGTCCGGCCTCGCGTGCCGAGAACTGGGCCACGGACTGACTCACGCAAACATAACGCTGGACCCAGCGGCTCGTCAGGCGGTCCAACCAGAGGTGCCAACGGCTCTGCCTTTCGGCAACGCGGATTCCGCAGACCACCCCTGGCACCCCCGCCTGTCGGGCGGCAATTCGTCCCACGATGTTGGCATGAAACAGGAACGTCTGCACGAGATCGGGCCGAGACTGCGCGAAGTGCCCCCTTAGCGCTCTTACCGCAAAGGGAAAATCGGACCAACGGCGCGCCCCCAGAAAGTGGATATCCACGTCAGCGGCGCGCAGCGGCGGAACACACGACGCCCCGTCGACTTCCGGCTTGGGCCCAAGGCAATAGACGGCGGGTTGAAAGCGAGTGCGGTTCAGACGAGTGGCCAGGGCAACCAGAGCCTGTTCCGCCCCGCCCACGTCGAGGTCAGTGATGCACAGTGCGATTCGCGTTTCGGCCATTTGGCCCCTGCCCTGGGTTGGGTTGCCGGCTTATACTCTGTTGTGATTTTCGCGTAAAGCTCGTTTGGCCTCCATGTCCGAACTCGACCAATACGATTACGATTTGCCACGTCAATTGATCGCGCAGTTTCCCGTGGCGCGGCGATCGGATGCGCGACTACTGGTCGTGGATCGTGCTACCAAGTCGTTCTCCCACAAGCACGTCCGGGACTTGCCCGAAATCCTTCTGCCGGGTGACTGCCTGGTGCTGAACGACGCCCGTGTTCTCCCCGCCCGCTTGGTGGGTTTTCGCACGACAACGCGAGGCCACTGGGAGGGGCTTTTCATCGACTCCTCTCCGGAGGGGTTTTGGAAGATCGTCGGCAAGACACGAGGACATCTTGTGCCGGGCGAGTCCCTTACGCTGGTCAACTCGCGGGGAGAGGATGACGTCCGTTTGGTATTAGTGTCATCGCAATCGGAGGGGGTATGGATTGTGCGCCCCGAGTCCCAGGAAGAGACGAACTCGCTTCTGGAGAGGGTCGGCAGGGTTCCGCTGCCACCGTACATTCGCAAAGGCGAGATGGTCGAGTCCGATCGCCAAACCTACCAAACCGTATACGCCAAGACGCCGGGCGCGGTGGCTGCGCCAACGGCGGGCCTTCATTTCACCCCTGGCTTGCTGCAGAAGTTGGAGAAGCAAGGCGTCGTGGTCTGCTACCTGACGCTCAAGGTCGGGCTGGGCACGTTCCGCCCGATCCTCGGCGAGTGCCTTTCCGAGCACCGTATGCACTCCGAGTGGGTGGAACTTGGGCAGGAGGCGGTCGACCGTATTCGTCTGGCCCGCCACCGCGGAGGCCGCGTGGTGGCCGTGGGAACAACCACCGTCCGCGGGTTGGAAACGGCAGCTCGCGACGGGACCTTGCGGCCGTTCACGGGCATGACGGATCTGTTCATCCGGCCGCCGTACGAGTTCCGCGCCGTGGATGCCCTGATGACCAATTTCCACCTCCCTCGAACAACGCTGCTCGTAATGGTGCGCACATTCGGCGGCGACGAACTGGTCATGCGGGCCTATGAAGAGGCGATCCGCGAGGAGTATCGGTTCTACAGCTACGGGGACGCCATGTTGATTCTCTAGGAAGGACTCTTGATGGATGCGAGTGAGCGAGTACTTGTCGTGCCAACCGAGTTGTTTCATCGCCTGGGCCACTTCCAGGGCTTCACCCCCGAGGTTGACCGCTACCTGGCGGAGTTGCTGAGCCCCGAGCACACGACGTACCGGCCGCGAGGCGAGGT
>CAZFKF010000859.1:0-3297 GCA_964518805.1 uncultured Planctomycetaceae bacterium
CGTCGCCAATGCTGATCGCCGTGATCTCGGTGGTTCACGTGCTGGTTTCGCACTATGCCGTTGGCGGCGGCCTGTTCCTGGCCGTGGAGACGTCGTTCGCCTATCGCACGAAGGACCGCGAGTACCTCGGATACTTGAAGCGGCACGTCAAGTTCTTCGTCCTGCTGACCGTGGCCTTTGGGGCGATTACAGGGGTGGGCATCTGGTGGACCATCGGATTGGCCTCGCCTTTAGCGACCGAGGTGCTGATTCGCACGTTTGTCTTCGGCTGGGCTACGGAATATGTGATGTTCGTGCTGGAGATCGCCTCGGCGTTTATTTTCTATTACTTCTGGGGGCGACTGCCGGAGAAGACGCACGCCATCATGGGGTGGATCTATGGCATTTCGGCCTGGGTGAGCCTGGTGCTTATCACCGGCATCACGGCCTTTATGCTGAATCCCGGGGCGTGGCTCGATCCGTCCACGCAGAACTTCTGGACGGCGTTCTTCAACCCGCAGTTCTTGCCGCAGACCATCGCCCGAACCGGCGGGGCGATGCTGCTCAGTTCGCTCTACGTTTATCTGCATGCCTCTCTGCTGATCAAGGAGCAGCGGCTCCACGACTTGATTGCCAAGCGTTCGGCCAAGCCTGCCCTGCTCGGGGCGGTTCTGATTGTGCTCGGCGGCCTGGGTTGGCATGCCTTCCTGCCCGAGTCGGCCAAGGCGGTCCTCGATGCGGCGGCCGTGCTCAACGTCTTGGTCATGTTGCTGTTCGTTCTGACGGCCGTGGTCTTCGTGCTCCTCTATCTGGGGCCGTACCGAAATCCGCAGTGGCTCTCGCCCGGCTTCGCCGGGGCATTGGCCCTGTTTGGCGTTGCCGCGTTCAGCACCGGGGAATTCGTTCGCGAGGCGGTGCGCAAGCCGTACATCGTCTACAACAAGGTCCTCGGCAACCAGATCTTCCCGGACGAAGTTGCCAAGCTGCGCAAGAGCGGCTATTTGGAAGGGGGGCGATGGACCAAGGCTTACGTCCAGAAGCATTACCCGCAAGTGATGGACGCCGCCGGCTCGAAGATCGACTCCAAGAAGCTCCTGACATTGGCCCGCGACGACCAACTCAAGCTCGGCGAAGTCTTGTTCCAGTATCACTGCAACGACTGTCACGCGGTACGATTCGGCTACTCGGCCGCGGGCCCACTGGCACTCGGGCGCACCGAGGAAATGAACCTCTGGACGGTCGAGCACCTCGAAACCGCCCATTTCTTCATGCCGCCCTGGGCGGGCACGCCCGAGGAAGCCCGGCTGTTGGCTGCCTATATGACCAGCATCGCCCCGCCGCGACCGCAAGGAATGATCCCGAAGTAAGAGGCTTCGGGGTTCAGGGTTCGGGAATTGAGATCGACTGCCACCATACTTCTTTGTCCTGACCACGAATCCCCGATCTCCGAACCCTGAACCCTGAACCCTGAACCCTGAACCCTGAACCCTGAACCCTGAACCCCGGACCCCGGACCCTCGCCCATGCCTCCCATCGACGCCCTCGCACTGCCCGCCCTGCCGGCCCCGTTCTGGTTCATCGAGTTCTTCAAGGTGTTGGGGTTCACGCTCCACGCCGTGCCGATGAACCTGTGGTACGCGGGCGTGATCCTGGCCGTGACGCTGAGCGTCTTTGGCAGCCAGCCGGCGCGTCGCTGGAGCGCTCGCATGTTTCTGCAGATGCCGATCGTGATCGCCGCCGGCATCAATCTGGGCATCGTTCCCTTGCTGTTCCTCCAGGTGGCCTACTCCCGGGCGTTCTACCCGGCCACGATCCTCATGGCGTGGTTCTGGTTCGGAGTGATTGTGCTTCTGATTCCGGCGTATTACGGGGTGTACCTCTACGTGTCCGGCCTCCGCGGGGAAGCGGGAGGGATGACGCGCGTCAAGCGGGCCGCGGGCTGGGGGTCGGCCGCGTTCTTCCTGGCGATCGGCTTCCTGTTCGCCAACGCCATGAGCCTGACCACGAATACGGCCGGCTGGGCGGAACTGTGGGAACGCCACAACGTGGGCGCGGCGACGACGGGCACCGCGCTGAATCTCGGCGATGGCACGCTGTGGCCTCGCTGGCTGCTGATGTTCGGGCTGGCCCTCATCACCACCGCGGCCTGGAGCGTTTTCGACGCAGTCTGGCTGGCCAAGGGTGAGAGCGAGGAATACCGCCGCTGGGTGCAGCAGTTCGCCACGCGTCTGGCGATCGCGGGAGCGATTGCGTCAACGGTCTTCGGCGCCTGGTACGTCTTCGGCACGTGGCGCAAAGAGGTCTTCGATGCAATGTTCTCGTCGCCGTGGATCGTGCTGACGCTCTTGACCGGGGCCATGGCCTGGTTGCCGCCGCTGCTTCTGTGGCTCGGCCGGACGAAGAACCTGACGCACGCTGGCGTCGCGGCGATCGCTGCGGCCCAAGTCGGCGTGTTGGCGGTCAACGCCGTCAGCCGGCAGGTCGTGCAGAATCTCGAACTGCAAGGGTTCTTCCAGCCCGGCGTTTCGGCCCAGCCGGTCCAGACCGATTGGGGCCCGTTGGTGCTGTTCCTCGCGACGTTCGTGCTCGGAGTGGGCGTGCTTGCCTGGATGTTTGCGCAGTTGAGGAAGGTCGGGCCCGAGACCACGGCGTGACCGTCGTTCCTGCGACCTCGCGATACGGCAAGCCGCGGAGCGCCGGCGGCCCGAAATGAGACGAAGCCGGCACAATCCCTGTGCGCCTACCGTGCCGGGCCGTCCGTTCCTTGCGGCGGCGGCACGTGCACCGCTTTGTGCTGCGAGGCAGCGATTTCGAATTCCTCGACAAGATGCTCGCCGTCGCGCCGGCGAACGATGAGGCGGTACCTGCCGGCCGGAAGAGCGAAAGTGAGTCGTCCTCGCGCCGACGGGCAGTCGACGACCACGTGCCCCGCGTCGTCCAAGACCCGCACGGCGGCATCCAGTTCGCATACGTCGACGAGCAGCTTTCCGCGATCCCTCGACGTCGCCTCGGCCGAGCGGAGAAGGCCGTGGCATCGTTCCAACGCGACGATCACTTCGCCCATGGTCACCGGGCGGTCTTGCGGCCGTTTGGCGAGCATGCGCTGGAAGAGTTCCTCGAGTGGCTGCGGCGCGTCGGGACATGCACTGCGGAGCGCCGGGGCGGGCTGCTCGCAATGGGCCTGCAACTTGGCGTCCACCGTCTCCTCGCGAAATACCGGATTCCCGGTCAGCAGAAAGTGCAGCGTGCAGCCCAGGCTGTAGATGTCGCACGCCGGGCCGACGATCTTGGAGCCGTCGATCTGTTCGGGCGCGATGT
>CAZFKF010000860.1:0-3291 GCA_964518805.1 uncultured Planctomycetaceae bacterium
GGACGGCTTCGACCGATTCCTCCTCGTAAAGCGCGAAGGTTTCCCCGGCAAGCCAGACGAGCCACGGCATCAACACGATCCAGAGCCTCGCCACTTCGCCCGAGTTCTTGCCCGACAGCCAGAGAGAGCCCCAGACCAGGGCACAGCACCAGAGCGGCCCCGCGGCCCTGTCACGCCAATTCCTCACGAGCCTTTGATATGCGGCCAGGGCAAACATCGTCAAGGGGAGTCCGGCAGCGACGGCAAACTCGATCGGGTTGACGAGCAGCCACTTCCAGTAGGTCCGCGGCACGGCCTCGTAGAACGCAGCGTCATTGGCCAGATTCCAGAACCAAACCGCGGGAAGACGGATGCCGGACCACGCCCACAACAGGATGGTCGGCAGCAATACCGCGAGCGCCGCCCAGGCCACGGCGCGAAGCAACTTCGCACCCGGCGCCGCAGGTCGTTGGCCGGGCTGGCAGATCCAGCCCTCCCACGCCGTTATCGCCACTGCCAAGACTGCCGCCGGCAGCATCGCCAGACTGACGAACATCCCCGTCCAGAAGACGATGCCCGACACGAAGGAGCGAGCCGCGGAATCGCGCGCCCATCCCTCGAACCAGAACAACAGGAACGTGATCCCGAAGAACGGCAGCAGGGCATCGGAGCCGGGGAGGAAGACCGCCAGCGAGGGAACCGTCGGCCAGAACGCGACCGCGCGCCAACTCGCCTCGGGCGGACAGGTTCGCCGTAGAAGGAAGTACAACGGGACGACGAGGACGATCGCCAAGAAATGCGTAATCAGCGACGCCGCCCAGAGCACGGCCCGATCGCTCTGCAACAAAGGTCCAGCCCCGCCATCGGGATGCTCGGCCAGCGCGTCGGCGTAGACGCGGACCGCTTCGGGCTGCGACGCGACGACCGCCTCGGTGAGCCAGGGGGAATGCTCGAACAAGTGGATGAGCAGTGCGTACCCCACGATCAACCCGGGCGGATGCGTGCCGATGTGCCCGACGCGCTCCGTCTCGGACAAAGACCAAGCGGAGGATCTTGTCCCCGCCTTGGGGGTGGAAATGCCGTGTTCATACTCTCCCAGGAATGCTCGCAGATCGCGTTCGGCCAGCTTCGCCTGGGAGAAGTAGCCTGAGGTCCACCAATGATAGAGGGCCGTCACGGATTTTTCCAAGCCGCAGGTCGGCGGGGCAAACGCCTGGATGGTCAGGACCCAAACCAGTCCCGCCAAGACAAGGCCGCTCAACCAACCGTGGACTTCCCGTCCCTCGGCGATCGGGAGCCGCCGTGCCCCAACCAGGACCAGAACCAGATATCCCGCGGCGACGACCAGAGGCGGTAGCATGGCCCACGGCACGAGCGGCCAGAAATCAACTCGCCCCAAAGTCCATTCCCCCGGCACCCCCAAAGGAAGCGTGCCGTCCCACACGGCTGCGATCAGGATCAAGGGAGGCGCGACGAGGACAAGCCATATCCACCAGGGGTGGCCGGTTGCCACAGCAAGCGTTTGCCGCACTGGACGCCGAATGGTTCGTTTCCTGGTCATGGGAGTGAGTACAGCCGCACAGACCGACTGTTGTTGAGACTCCTGGTGCCCCGACTATGCTGCCCCCCTACTAGAACGGCTCGGTGTATCACCGTCAACCCCTGTCCGGGCACAAGTCGTCGCTTCCGGTCGCCCCACAACGCGAGGCACGGGTCGCCAATTCTTGGGCGCAATGCGCGGCAGAGCGGCCGGCCAACAGGAGGTCGGCAAAGACGGAGCTTTTGCACCGCGGACATCGGCCATTCTCGACGCGAGAGGCACTTCGGCATTGCCCAAGCCGAATTGGAATCGCGGTCGCCGCGAAACGGAGGACGCCTTCCCTCCGAACGCTCGCGACATTCGGATCCGCATCCCCAGATTCTTGACATCCGGCCAGGGGGCAAACACAATGACTTCGGGGGCAGAATCCGATCCGAACCTCTCGCATCTCGCCGCTCGATCGCACTAGCAGCGGCTCAACGTTGTTCTGCCGGTGGTCCCCGGGACCAGTTGACCTATGCCTCTGATCGGTATGCGACCTTTGCGACGGCCTTTCGTCTGGCTGCTCATGGTGCAGCAGATTGTGGCCGGCGTTGGAGTGTCGATGCCGCGTCCAGCGGCAGGCGCCCACTCGGGGGAGCGCTATCCTTGCGAAGACTGCGGATGTGGCTGCCGGTCGGCCCAGCAGTGCTGGGCTCACTGTTCCTGCTTCACGCTTCAGGAGAAGATCAATTGGGCACGGCGGAACGGCGTTGCCGTGCCCGAGTCCTTCGTGGTGGCTGCCAAGCGGAATGCGGTCACGAAGCTCGGACCGGATCGCGCACCTTGCCATCGCCAATGCGCTTCTCGAGTCCGAGGGCCATGCCGCGACGTCTGCCAGCGGAACCGCGACGAGCGGGGAGGGAACAAGAATCGTCCCTCTGGCGGAGTGTCGATTCTGAGTGCTTTGAGGTGCCACGGTTTGGCGCAGTATTGGCAAGCCGTGACTGAAAGCTGGCCAGGTGACGCGCAGGTGGAACCTGATTCCAAGTTGCTTCCGCGCGGCCGCGTCGAAACGCCGTTGCCCCTTCGATGTCCTTTTTTTCCTCTGCCCCCCCCCACGCCTCCTCCCAATGCGGCGTGAGTCGGGATCTTCCTATTGCCCATTCCGCACAGAGGGTGGGCGGAAGGAACAACAGCCCCCGTTTGATTTCCGCGGGGCGGCTCATTCATTTCGTTCGCTTCAGACGCAGAGCATGCGGACTTGATACCGGATGGCCCGGGATTTCTCCGCAGGCTTGCCGCAGTCGCGTGTCAGGCCGCGCAGCCCGGATGGGCCTGCGTCGTCGCACGCGCCCGTGTTTTGATCCCAGAGGCACGCAACGGATATTCTCGTCATTCCATGAAGGCGTTGCGCCGAGCCTCGAAAATCACATCCATTCCGATGCTTCCTCAGGAGGTGGTACAATGAAGGCGCATTCTCGACCAAGTGGCTTCACGCTCGTCGAGTTACTCGTTGTTATTGCCATTATCGGCATTCTGATCGCCCTGTTGCTTCCGGCGGTGCAGGCAGCCCGCGAGGCAGCGCGGAGGGCCTCCTGCACGAACAACCTCAAGCAATTGGGCCTTGCGATGCACCTCTACCATGATTCGCAGCAGCGCGTGCCCGCGGCGTGGAGCGCGTGGCACCCGGTGACCGGCCAGCCGTACTGGCTTGGGCAACCGGGGTGGGGGTGGGCGAGCATCATTCTCCCGTATCTCGAACAGGAAAACGTCGCCAAGTCGCTCATCCA
>CAZFKF010000861.1:0-3290 GCA_964518805.1 uncultured Planctomycetaceae bacterium
AGCTCATTCGGTGCAGTTGTGTCGCCACCAATTCCTTTCCCGTGCCGGTCTCGCCTTCGATGCACACGTTGACATCATAGGGCGCCACTCGCCGGATGAGATCGAAGACCTCCTGCATGATTGGAGTGCGCCCCACGATCGAAGCCAAGCCGACGTCTTCCTCGCGCTGGCCGCGGCCGATCGCCACGCTCTTGAAACGCCGCACGGTCGAGCTCAGGATGTTTTGAACCGGGAGTCGCTCGAAGACAGAGCCGCCGGCGAATCCGTGAACCGTCGTGTACCGATAGACCTCTTCCAGGTCTTCCGGCGTGGTAATCGGACCGCCGAATGCCAGGCATAGCCGACCCGCAGCTCCTTCACTGGCTGCCTTCAGCATTTCGTTGAGCCGCACGATGGCCCGTTGCAACTGATCGCGCTTTTCGCGGATGTCGTCGACCTTCCGTGTCAGTCCCAGATCGAGGATCAGTCCGTCCACCCCGGCGTTTACGAAGCAAGTCACCTCTTCCTTGGTCAGGGCGAAGCCAAATGTCACAAAGCCCGCGGACTTCGCCAGCGAGAGCATCGCGGCCTCGCAGTGTGTGCCGAGTCCCTCGGCTTCGATGGCCTCGCGGTACCCGCCGTCGATCAGCCCGACGGCCGGCCAGTTGACCACTCCCTCGACTCCAAGCGATTGGAGCCGCCGGAGCCGCGACTCCAGGGGGCATGTTTCGTCGGCGGCGTAGACCCCTGCGATGACCGGCACTCGCTGGGCGCGAGGCAAGATGTGTTCTCGCAGGAGCATCTCGGTCTGATCGTTCGCGTTGCCGTAGGGCAGGAACGCCGCAAGGGAGCCGGTGCCGAGGTTCCGATAAAGCCCTGCACTGAGGACCATAAGGAGGTCCGCTCCCGCCTCGACGGCGCAGCGTGCAACCAGACCGGATCCTGCCACCACGGCGACCAGAGACCGCCCGCGAGCGCCGGTTGAATCTGCCAATTGACGTAGCCGACCCATGTGTTTAGCTCCGGGTTGTTTCGTAGCGCTTACTGAGTATACAAGGAAACACATTCCTGCGCCCAGTACGGCCCTGGCCGGACCCGCACCCTTTGACCTTAAGTGATTAGACAAAAACGTGTTACGAGCTACGCGGGATTACTCATTTGCGCAAGGCACGACGTTTGCTAAAAGGGCAGGCAACATCGGTCAATCCGGGGGCGAAAGGTCGGGCCGGCACGGGCCCGACTGATCGCCGTCGCGGGGGCGGTCGTCTTCCTGTACTTCAATTCTCCAAAGGGATCGGCGTTGTTCCGTAAATGGGAGTCCCGATGAAACATACGAGAGCATCGATCCTGAATCGCCTCCGCGAGAAGGTCGCCCGCGGCGAGCCGATCATCGGAGGCGGCGCCGGGACCGGCATCTCCGCCAAGTGTGAAGAGGCCGGCGGTATTGACCTCATCGTGATCTACAATTCCGGCCGCTATCGCATGGCCGGCCGAGGCTCCCTCTCCGGCTTGCTTCCTTACGGCAACGCGAATCAGGTGGTCAAAGAGATGGCCGGCGAGGTCCTCACGGCCGTGAGGCATACGCCGGTGCTCGCGGGCGTTTGCGCTACAGACCCGTTCATGATTCTGGATCATTTCCTCCGGGAACTGAGAGACCTTGGCTTCGCCGGCGTCCAGAACTTTCCCACGGTGGGTCTGATCGACGGGGTCTTCCGCGAGAACCTGGAAGAGACCGGCATGAGCTACTCCATGGAAGTGGAGTGCATTGCCGCGGCTCACGCGATGGATCTCCTCACAACTCCCTACGCCTTCAGTGTGGAGGAAGCGCGACGGATGGCGGAAGCGGGAGCGGACATTGTGGTCGCCCACATGGGGCTCACCACCAGCGGAACCATCGGGGCGAGGTCGTCCTTGAGCATTGCTCAATGCGTTTCGCGAGTCCAGGCCATCGCCGATGCCAGCAAAGCGGTCCGCAGCGACTGCTTGGTGCTTTGCCACGGAGGTCCCATCGCCTCCCCGGAGGACGCCCTGTATATACTGGAGCGCTGCACGGGCGTCGAAGGCTTCTACGGAGCGAGTTCCATGGAACGATTGCCCACGGAGGTTGCCATTACGCAGCAGGTGCGCGAGTTCACCGGGCTGAGACTTCGGCCAATCGAAACGACAGATGGGAGCGCATCTTCATGAAGCGGAGAGAATTCTTGCACAATGCCTTGGCCACGGCGGGAATGGCCGCCGCCGGATTCCTCGAGGTTGAAACCGGAGAGGCGGCCGAACGGCGGACGGAAGGCAACAAGACCGCAGCGACGAAAATCGTGCGGATCGGGCACAAGCCCGACCGTCCGCCCGGCACGCATTTGTATCTCAAGGAGTGCGAGCTGTTGGCCAAGTGCCTGCGGCAGACCGCGGGGGTCGCGGCGGTCGTCTCGGACGGCTGGCCTCGAGAAGCGGATGTCTGGGATGGCGTCAAGGGCAAGGACGAGGTGGTCGCCTGTGTCTATGATCGCAAGGATTCCGCCGGCGGGCGATCCTACGGGAACACGCTCGGCCATTTCCACGAGAACTTCGGCCTGGAACCGTTCCGCAGGGCGATCGTCAACGGCATCCTCTGGACGGTTCATCGCGAAATCCCGGAGGAAGGGGCTCCCTGCATGATCACGGCCGACGATATGAAGCTCTAGGAGGAGGCAAGTCTATTGGAACCCAAACGGCAAATGGTGGTCACCCGGTCAATCGGCGGCAGTTTCTACGCGGTGCGGCGACGGTTGCCGCGGGGGCAGTCGGGACGCCGATGGTCATCTCCGGCGCGGCTCTTGGCTACGGCAAGCCTGCTCCCGGCAACCGCGTTACGCTGGGATTCATCGGGCTGGGCTGGAAGGGCTTTGAAGGGTGCTGGGGCTCGCTCCTCCAGACTTTCATTGCCGACCGCAGTTGCCAGGTGCTGGCCGTGTGCGATGTGGACCGCCGTTATTTGGAGCGGGCGAGAGTGTTCGTTGACCAGACCTATGGCACGCAGGATTGCGCGGTCTACCGTGACTTCCGCGACATCATCGTCCGCTCCGACCTTGACGCGGTCGTGATTGCCACGCCGGACCACTGGCACGCGGTGCAGACCATTTGGGCTTGCCGCGAAGGCAAGGATGTCTTCTGTGAGAAGCCGCTTTCCCTGACTATCCGCGAGGCTCGCGCGATGGTGGAGGCCGCGCGGCGTCACAACCGCATCGTGCAAACCGGCAGCCAGAGCCGATCCAATGGCCGCGTCCGCTTCGGCTGTGAAGTCGTGCGCCAGGGTCGCATCGGCAAGGTGCGCG
>CAZFKF010000862.1:0-3259 GCA_964518805.1 uncultured Planctomycetaceae bacterium
TCGAGCCGTCTTCCGAATACGCGCCGCTGGAGCCCCACGTCTCGTTCGCCGTGCCCGAGTCGGACATCGCGTACTCGAACACGTACGTGGGCGCAGGGCCCGTGACCGTCCACGTCGAGCCTATGTCGTAAGACCACGAGGCGTCGGCCGAGCCGTCGTTCTGAGAGCCCCACGAGTCCCCGGCTGGATCGTACACCGACCAATTGCTCGTCGTGTCCTCGTCGTCGTAGCTGCTGTGGATCTCGCTGTGGCTCTCCATCGTCGAGACCGTGTCCGCCATCTGGTAGAGGATGTACTGCGTTCCGTTCCAGTAGCCGAATCAGTTCCGGGAGGCCAAACGCAATTGCCCGAATTTAGTAAGACGTCGCCGGAATTCCCGCCGCGAAACTCGTGTCATTTCAGCGTCGCTGATGCCTAAACGATCACCCCTGAGCAGATGCACCCGGTGTCTTTGCTCCAAATCCATATACGTCTGTACCGCACCGAAGTCGCTGGATCAGTTCACCCGACCCGCCCCCTTACGGGATTTTGGATCTCTCCCGCTTGCCGTTTCCCATCTTGTATCCCAGCTTCTTCGCTTCAGCGAAGTCTAATTTCGCTTTCGCTTCCTCGCCTTTCTTTTCGTACACAATCGCGCGGCCGTAATACGCCAAGCCATATTTCGGGTTAAGCCGAACCGCTTCGTTGAAGTCCGCGATGGCCTTGTCATGATCGCCCCTCTTGTGCAATGCAATACCTCGGTTACAGTATGCCTCTGCATTCTTCGGGGCAAGCCGTATCGCCTCCGTCATGTCCGCCACGGCCTTGTCCTGATCGCCCGCACTACAGAAGACAACGCCTCGATTGAGATACGCTGGAGCGAATGTCGGATTGCGGCGGAGTGATTCGTTGAAGTCCGCGATAGCCTTGCTGTTTTCGCCTTTTCTACCCCAGACAAGGCCCCGGCTATAGTAGGTATAGTACGAAAGACCATCGTCCGGCTTAAGACGTAGCAACTCGCTGAAGTCCGCGATGGCCTTGTCGTGCTCGCCCACTTGATTGTACGCACGGCCGCGATCGCCGTACGCCTCGGCAAATCTCGGGTCCACCTCAATCGCCTTCGTACAATCAACAATGGCCTTGTTGTAGTTGCCTTTCATGCCCCAACTTAGGCCCCGGAAGTAGTACGCCCGCGCGAATCTTGGGCGAAGACGTATCGCTTCGCTATAGTCCTCAATAGCTTTGTCGCGTTCTCCCTTACTGGCGTACGCAAAGCCCCGATCGAAATAGGCGTCCGCAAATGTCGGATCCAGCCGAATAGCCTCGTTGTAGTCCGCAATGGCCTTGTCGTATTCCCGTTTGTATCCCCATGCAACACCGCGCTTCCAGTATGTGCCTGCATTCCCGGGATTGAACTGCACAGCTTGATCGTAGTCATGGATTGCCTTGTCGTACTCGCGCTTGCCTCGCCAAGCGTCGCCGCGGCTGCCATGGGCTTCAGCAAAGTCAGGCTTCAACCGAATGGCGTGGTTGAAGTCCGCGATGGCCTTGTCGTGCTCGCCCTTCCCATCGTACGCAACGCCCCGACCGAGATACGCCAAGGCATACTTCGGGTCGATCCGTATGGCCTCCGTGAAGTCTTCGATAGCCTTGTCGCTCTGGTCCTTGCGGCACCACGCGTCAGCGCGCTCGTAGTACGCCTCGGCGTACTTCGCGTCGATCCGGATAGCCTCCGTGAAGTCGGCAATCGCTTTGTCGAGGAAGCCGGTGCGCGCATAGGCGCGCCCCCGATCGTGATACCCCTCACAAAGCTCCGCATTGAGGCGGATTGCCTCACTATAGTCAGCGATCGCTCTGTTGAAATCGCGCCCCTCCGCGTAGGCCGCGCCGCGCCGGTAATACGCGTAGAATAGCTTTGGGTTGAGGCGGATGGTCTCGCTATAGTCTTGGATCGCCTTGTTCAGTTCACCCTTCCTCGCGTAAGCAAGCCCCCGCGTGTAATATGCGTATGCAAATTGTGCGTCGAGCCGGATTGCGGCGGTGCAGTCCGCAATGCTCTTCTCAAATTGGTCTCGGTCGAGGTATGCCATGCCCCGATTGTAATACACGCCGCCAATCGTCGGATCGAGCTGGATAGCCTCGGTCCAGTCTGCGATCGCCCTCTCCAGTTCACGCTTTCCCTTGTGCGCAAGTCCCCGGACGACGTATGCATCTGCGAATTTCGGGTTTATGCGAATAGCATTCGTACAGTCCACTATAGCCTTGTCGAATTGCGACTTTTTCACGTACTCCGCGCCACGGTTGAAATACGCCTCCGCGAGCTCGGGATTCAACCGGATCGCCTCGGTACAATCGGCGATGCACGCGTCTGCCTGCCCTTGGCTCGCATACGCAAAAGCGCGCATGTGGTAAGCCTCCGCGCATTTTGGGTCGCATCGGATAGCTTCGCTGAATGCGAGAATGGCTGCACCAGCATTCTTCTGATCCAGAAACGACTTGCCCCTTTCCAATGCGGCGATGGCCGATTTGTCATCGGCCCCCACAGACGACCAAATGATGAATGCCAACATAACCAATGCCCCAGCCCAACACTTGCGATCTGCCATAGGCGGCTCCCGGTACGTCATATCCGGAGGTGAGTGTGCGAACTGATGTCTTGTCCGTTTAGGCCATTATATGCGGAATGGCCGTTCCTGTCCCTTCGCGTACCGCGAGTGTTCTCTGCATTACCTTCCGCGCGGCAGGCGAGGACCGAAACCTCGGTTAGGTCCAGGTATCCACTCCGGCGGACCACCGGTCCCCCGGCTAGGTCCAAGTCTTGGTACCCCTGGGATAGCCATTTCCCGAAGCTCTCTCGCGACTCTCCATGAGCCGGGCTCAGGGCGATCTAGCTCAGACATCCGGCTCGGCTGTTCCCCATACGTCTCCCAACGGTACCGCTCAATAGCTGCCACGAAGGGGTCCGTCGAGAAGCTCGGGCGAAGAACGTTGCTCGGCTCTGGCGACAAAGACGGTCTCGGACGCCGGTACGGTGGAACGTAGACTTTCGGACCCGACACTGGGTCCATGCGAAGGAAGAGATAAATCTCGCCATTGGAATCTCTGAAGTACCACCAACCCTCCTGGTCAGGATGTGAATCCCCGCCACCCCCGCTACCAGTCGTCGGCTGATAAACCGGCCCGCCGCCTTCCGGCTCGCCGAGCAACCCCATCACCGTGCCGTTCGGGTTGTCGGGGTCGGACAGGGCGTTGAGTTCGGCGAAGGCCGCGTCGACGTAGT
>CAZFKF010000863.1:0-3258 GCA_964518805.1 uncultured Planctomycetaceae bacterium
CGCCCCTCCTTGTTCTGGGCCTCGCGTACCACCGACTACCCCTTAGAAGCCATTAGACTCCTCCTCGCAAGTGTGGTCAACTAGAAGAGAGGTCAGAAGACATGATAGTCGATGTGGTCCGAACCATCATTCTCCGCAAGATGGACGAGTGCGACGAAATTGCCGATCGCCCCGATTTACCGTGCCCTGATCCAGAGCCCAACGCCCGCCGGGGCTCGCAGATCGTGCAGGACGTTGGAAATCGCATGGCCCGGCTTGGCTTTGCTGAACTTTATGCCTTGAGCCAGGAATATGTCCCATTCGCTCACCCCGATGAGGCCAAGGGCTACCTCTCCCAGTGCTTGGCGGCCCTGCCGGAACCGCCTGCCGTCGAGTCGCCCTACCTGGATTCGGGGAAGGCCGCCGCATACCTCGGCATCGACGTGAAACAGCTTTATCGGCAAGTGGAGTTGGGCAAGCTGAAGCCTCTCCGTGGGCCTCGCAATTCGTACCGCTTTACCCAACAGATGTTGGACGACTACCTTGGCAAGTGAAATCTGCGAACTACTCGACGGCCGCCGCATCCGCTTCTCCTTGAACAAGCGGGACGGTCGTCCCGCGTACTTTGTCTACTTCCGCCTGCCAGACGGACGGCGAGCGGAGACTTCGACGAAGGAATCGAATCGGAGAAAAGCGCAGGACGCGGCCATCGCCATCATTCGGGAAGCCTACGCCCCGCCGCCAGCCCCGCCGGCCGAACCAGAGTCAGCAGATTCACTCCTGTGGGATGATGCCGTGAAACTCGCGCTTCGCCACATGAAGGCAAACAATCTGCGGGCTACCACGATCCAGCAATACGAACTGGCAACCAGGACGCTCCGCAAGATAGTCCCGGACTCCAAAGGGCCAGACGACATCACGCCCGCCCTAGCCGAGCACTTCAAATTGGTTCGCCTGGAAAAGGGCCGGAAGCCCCGAACCGTCGAAAACGACATCAATAACTTGAGCATTGTTTACGGCCATTGGTTCCGCGACACCCTCAAGATCATCGACAGCAATCCGTTCGCGGACGTGGAACCGCCTCGGTACGACAAAGCGCCGGCCCGCTACATCGCGGATGATGAACAAGAAGCGTTGTTCAAGTGGCTGAGGGAACGGTGGCAGTGGCGCTTGCCCGTGCTCTTCCTGGAAACCAAGGCGGCCATCGGCTGCCGGATCGGCGAACTTTCATCCGCGCTGACCGCGAACCTGCGCGAGGGCCGACTCTACTTCCCTGCCGACGCCACCAAGGGAAGAGAGGAGCGGGCCTGCCTTCTCCCGAAAGCGCTGTACGACGAGTTGCGGGCGAAGGCTGGGCCGACTTACGTCTTCGAGCGGTTCAGCGAAGAGCTACGGGAAGTCCACCGGCGCAAAGGGAACCATCAACCGGCAAATGCCGTCCGGGACTTCACCCCGGCCCGGCTGAAACGCTGGATGCAGGACGAGGCCAAGGACTACTTCGACAAGACCAAGGCCCGCAAGTTCAAGCTACACAACTTTCGGGGAACGGCCATGAGCAAGGCCCGCGTCGCGGGAGTTTCTACCGACGATGCCGCCATCGCC
The DNA here is from genome assembly GCA_964518805.1 of uncultured Planctomycetaceae bacterium. Classification (GTDB taxonomy): domain Bacteria; phylum Planctomycetota; class Planctomycetia; order Pirellulales; family Thermoguttaceae; genus CALFBP01. The sequence continues at coordinate 1,582 of CAZFKF010000863.1, forward strand.
TTCGATTGCACCGTGTCCACAATGCAGCAGCACTACCTGGCGTTCGATAAAGCCCGCGTGGCGGATGAAGTCTTCTCGCGAATTCAGAACGGCCGTGCGAGGTCCGCCCAACAGAATAGCTGACTTCTTGGGCGCGCCATCGCGGGCGAGGCGCTCGCGTGGGCTGTGCCCATCATGGACACGCCGACACTCTAGGAAATCAGAACGGAATATCATCGTGAGCCTCACTGGGTTGCGGCGCTGGTGGCGCGCCAAGTGCGGCGTAAATCGCGTCCGGCACGCCCACAGCGTTGGCAACGTGAGCATTCTGGGTACATGCTCTCCACAAGGAATCCCGTTCTTCGTCCGTGATGTCTGTGATGCTCCCGACAAGCCCGCAGAGCACTCTTGCCATATCACAGGAATACGCCTTTACAAAGGCATCTACCAAGGCTCGGCGCATTTCACCGTGAGTCTGCGCGTTAATAAGCAGTGCTTTCACGATTGCCTCGGCAAGCCTCCCCGACTGTTCAAGAGTCCCGCTCACCCCCTGAAACCGGCCGGCGAGTCCATACGGATCGGCACCTAATCGGACGGGCACAACCAGAATCCCGCGCCCGAGAGCCCAACCGACTTCCTGGTCGGTCCAACGGCTGTCATGGAAGTCAGGCGTGATAATCGCAGCCAGCGCGTGCATCGAGCGAAGCCCCAGTTCGATTTCGCGCTGCCAGTCAAGGCTGGGTTCAATGTCTTCGTGCGCTACGAAGGCATCTATTCCACGGAGACAAAGGGCCTCTTTGAGGCGTGAGACCGCGACTTTGTGCTTGGACACGTGACTCAAGAACAAGCGAAATCGTCCATCCAACCAAAGGCGGCGCACCTCCATGTCTGAGGGAGCCATTCGCTGGCCCAGCGGCAACGCTCCGGCAGTAATAGGCGTGATAGTCACCTCACCCAGATGATCGTTGGGGTATTGCCGATCGAAATGGGCAAGCTTGGCGCTGATTTCCTTTTCGATGCTGGCAAGACGGGGTTCAGCGGAGGCGAACACATGCACGGGAACTTCGAGACGTAGTGCCCATGTATAGGTGCCGCCGTTCCAGTTGTCGTATTCCGTCTCATCGAAGAATGCGTGCGCGCTTTCAAGCAATTCGACGGCTTCCTTCCGCCCCTGGTGCCGAAGAATGTCCGCAAGCGTCGCAACAACTACGCTCGCGGGTTGTGGAAATGTGGCCTCGCGCATTGCACTCCGCTTCCTTTTCGGCTTACGGCACCGTCAGCGCCCCAGCAGACTCTCGGCATCCCGTGATTTCGCTGAGAAATGAATGGAGCAGGTTTCGCCATCAGTTATTGTCTTCTCTCGCCAGACTCTCTTCCATTTTCTAAGGAACTCGTGCCCCTCCCAGACTGACGGGAAGAAATTGCAGAACACAAACTGGAGGAAGTGCCCCACGCTCAGCGGAGCATCGACAGCACAGCGGCAATGCCCCCACAGCATGTGAACATGGACGGCGGGATGCCCTTCCGAAGCCTTGGTCGGGTCGTAATCAAACCGAATCGGCGAGCGCAATCTCAGGCTCGCATCTGCGGCCACTCGATGCAGATCAACTACATCCAGCAACGGCTCGGTTTGGAAGTATTCCGGTTCAACGTCGAAGGGACATGGATAGAAGCACAGGCGATGCCCTGATAGCTTTG
>CAZFKF010000864.1:0-3257 GCA_964518805.1 uncultured Planctomycetaceae bacterium
AATTCTCGACCTGATCGCCCGATACGAAAAGCTGCGGCTCTCGGGCCGGGTGCCGGAAGCGATGCGCAAGCGGCTCCAGATCGACCCGGCGCTGGCCGGCGTCAAAAAAGCGGAGGAGCGCGCCAAGCTGTTGGACCTTCGCCGCGACTACCGCCTGCTGGGGACTGAGGGACAGGAGGTCTTCCAACGCGTCGTGTACCAACCGTGGCGCGAACTCGATTCGCCCGAGGCGGCCCAGCAGTCGTGGACCGTGCGGGTCAAGGACCCGCAGACGCGGGTGGGCGTGCAGATCCACGCCCAGCCCGGCCCGTGGCTGACCGCCGGCCCCGCCTACCGCGCGGCCGACGCCGTGCTCTTGGAGTCGTTCGACGACCTGGCCCCGTATACCACCCAACCCGCCGGCCGCCGCGACGTTCGGCTCATTCAGCACGGCGAGGCGGGCGCGGTCTCGCCGGGCGTCAAGCAGCGATTCGAGTTGCGGGACGACGGCGGCCGAGAGGGGAAACACTACGCGGTCTACACGGCCGAGAACCCGGGCGGAATCGGCGGCTGGTCGGTCGTCGGCCGAAGCTTCGATCCGCCGCTGGATCTCTCGTGGCACAAGGGGATCGGTTTCTGGCTCCGCGGCGACGGTCGCGGCGGGTCGTTCAAGCTGCAACTCGGCGACGGACGCGGGGCGACCGACTACTACGTCGCCAACGACTTCACCGGCTGGCGCTACCAGCAGCTTGCCCGGCCTCAGAAGGACCCCATCGACTACGCCAAGGTGCGGTCGCTGATGTTCTACTACAACGGCCTGCCGGGCAAGGCGACCGTCGCGTGCGGCATCGACGACGTGAAGGCCCTGCGCACGCTCGACCAGCAGACGCTCACCGATCCGTTTGTGGAAGTCGCGGGCAAGCGTTGGCAGTGGAAGGGCCCGCTGGCGGCCGGACAGTACCTTTTCTTCTGGCCTGGCGAGCCGATTGCCCGCTACGGCCTGCCGCTGACCGACTGCGAACGATCGCCCGAGAAGGCGGCCACGGTGACGCTCGGCCCCGGCGACTACCCGGTCCGCTTCGGCTGCCGCGGCGGCCCGACCCAGCCCGCCCGGGTCCGCGTCACCCTGCAACCGCCGGAACGCCACGCGGTCCCCTAGACCGTACGGTGGGCCCACCAAATTCGCCACGGATCGAGGAAGATGGGGAGAGGGAATTGCAGACCGAAATTCGCCGGAGGATACTCCTCTCATGAACCGTGATCGCCTCCTCGAACGCTTCTTGCGGTACGTCCAGATCGACACCATGGCCCGGCCCGAGGCCGACCGCTACCCAAGTTCTCCCGGTCAGATCCAATTGGGGGCCTTGTTGCTGGACGAATTGCGGCAAGCGGGTATTGCCGATGCGTGCCACGATGAATACGGGATCGTCCTGGCCACGCTGCCGGCAACGTGCGAGCGGCCGGTGCCGCAAATCGCGTTCTGCGCCCATCTCGATACGTCTCCGGAGACCAGTGGGGCCGGCGTCAAGCCCCAGGTCTTTGAGGACTACCGCGGGGGCGACCTCGCCCTGCCCGGCGATTCGGGCCGCGTGATCCGCGTCGCGGATCAACCCGATTTGGCGGCCATGGTGGGCCGGACGATCATCACCTCGGACGGGACCACGCTCCTGGGCGCCGACGACAAGGCGGGTGTGGCCGTGATTATGGAGACCGCCGAGTGGCTCGTCGAGCACCCCGAAGTCACCCACGGTCCGGTCCGGATCTGCTTCACGTGTGACGAGGAGATCGGCCACGGGGTCGATCACCTCCGTCTCGATCAGCTTGCATCCGCCGCGTGCTACACGCTCGACGGCCAGGGCGCCGACACGATCGACGTGGAGACTTTCTCCGCGGACTTGGCGGTGGTCCGGATTGACGGCGTGAACATCCACCCGGGGATCGCCAAGGGACGGATGGTCAACGCCCTGCGCGTGGCCGCCGGCTTCGTCGCCCGATTGCCGCGGACGACCGGCTGCCCGGAGGCCACCGAAGACCGCGAGGGCTTCGTGCATCCGTTCGAGATCGCCGGCGGAGTGGCCGAGGTGACGCTTCGCGCACTGGTCCGCGACTTCGATTCCGCGGCCTTGGCCCGCTGGGCCGATCTTCTGCGTCAGGCCGCAGCCGCCACGATGGCCGAGTTTCCCGGCTCGAAGATCGACGTGGAAGTCAGCCCGCAGTACCGCAACATGGCCGAGGGCCTCAGCCGCGATCCGAGGGCCGTGGCCTACGCCCGGCGAGCCCTGGAGAGCCTTGGACGCACGGCCCGGCTCACGATCGTCCGCGGCGGCACCGACGGTTCGCGATTGACCGAGATGGGCCTCCCCACCCCGAACCTGGCCACCGGAGAACACGCTCCCCATTCCGCCCTGGAATGGGCCTGCCTGGAAGAAATGATTGCCGCTGGCGAGTGGCTTGTTGCTTTGGCGCAAACGTGGGCCGGGACACCCCCGGGGTCGTAGTCACGCCCTGCGCTAAGTGTTTGCGGATGTTTCTTGATCTGGCCCCACAACAGAAATATGGCGAGCAAACATGACCCTTGAACAACAGCTTTCCGAGTTGGCAAAGCTAGGGCTTCACTTGGCCGAAGGTGTTTCCATCGATGATCTGCTATACTCGTTTGATCGCGAGGCATTCGAGGCCGAACCGTTCGATCTCATTCTGTTTGTGCTGGGCGGCGAAGTGGAGCGGCGTCCCTGGGGCCGCGCGGTCTGTTCTCGCGTTTGGAACTTCGACACGGAGTGCATAGAGCAGACTGGTGACTATGTGCGCATTGTCTCGCGACTGTGTGAACTCGCTGGAGTCCCGGACCGGCTCACGGACATTCTGGATTTCGTCGATTTGGAGACCGGGAAAGCGTGGCTTGAGTACAAGGTGGGTGATGTCCAGCGGCACTGGAACATCCAGGTCGATGACGACTGGGCTGACACTCAGACGCTCTCGTATGTCATGGCGGATATTCAGAGCGATGGCTACCGCTTCTATTCCAAGGACAACGGCCAAGCCGTGATTCTGTTCTATCTCGATGCACGCACGGCAGCGCGGTTGAACGAACTGTCAGGCGGCGCATTGAGTCCCGCCCTGACGAAATAGAGTTGCGATCGCTTGCGTCCTGAGACGATACGACATTTGCCGTTCGGGGGCTTTCCCCGTATGATTCCTTGGTGTTCGATCCCTGCCTGCCTTGGTAGCGTGGAGGCTCAGCGTGCGATACCCGACTGCGGTCGTCGTGATTCTCGTTG
>CAZFKF010000865.1:0-3257 GCA_964518805.1 uncultured Planctomycetaceae bacterium
CCTCCAGCAGGACGCATAGAGCTTCTCGACTTGGGTCGGGTAGTACGGAAGCCATTCGCCTTCCGCCAGCAGGCCCGAGAATCGTCGCAGCACCGGGGCCATGCGCCGCAACGTGGCGCGGTCCTCAACGTCCCAGGGGTTCCACGTGCCGAAGACATTCTCCCAGACCAGGATGCCGCTCCCGTTGAGCCAGGCCGCGGCCAGTTCGCGCTGGTGCGTCTTGTCCCAGCGGCGGATCTGATGCTGCATGTGGCGAGGCTCGAGCCACTTGAGGTGCAGCACGCCGATCTCCGGGAACTCGCTGAGCCATTGGGCCCAGGAACCGCTGCAGATGCTCATTTCCTCGATGGCTGGATGCCCTTCCGGCTCGAACGCGACACCGGGGCGCACCGCGTCCACCGCCCGACGAAGCCCTTCCGGCGCGGCGATCATCGTGTCCAGGAAGATGCCGTCGGCCTCCACGGCGGCCGTCAGCGTGGCGAGAGCCAGGTCGTCGGAGTGCTTTTCCCGGTCCGTGCCCGTGTCCCAAGGATTGTACGGCACGAAGACCTTCACGCCGCGGCGGTGGAACTCGCGGACTACGTCGCGCACGCCGGGAAGGCCGCCCGGCATGTCGCGAAAGAAATCGAACTGGTTCCGCGCATCCGCCCCGATCCGCGGATAGGCGTGCCAAAGGACCACCGAATCGAAGCCGCCGAATTCGCGTTGGGCCTCGTCGCACAACGGGCCGACGCGATACTCGTGCCGCTCGGGGTTCCAGAACGCCCGATCGTAGACCATCACGAATCCGCAGACGAAATTCCGCGTCATCCAAGCGAGATCCGCACGGCGGTAGACCGAGTCGTCCAACCCCGCCGCACGCTGCGGCATGGAGCGCGCGATCGAGGCAAGACGCTTCCCGCGCTGGGGACTGCCCGGCATGGTCAGCGACAGACTGCGCAACACGAGCGACCCGGGCCGACGGTCGAACGTGCCGTCCATGCCGACGATGGGCCGCGCCCAGCGGTTCGCCGCATCGAATGCGGGCACGCGGACGGCGATCTCAAACGGATGCCACGCTTTGTCGCGGGCAATGGACGTCGAGCCGAGGACGGTCGACCAACCAAGCCAAGGGCCTTCGTGTCCGTGGCTGCGGTCGCACCAATCCATGGCCAGGCAGAGCGTGTCATTGCCTTCCACCCATCGCGCCTCGCCGCGGAGCCGAACCGTCTCACCGTCGGCCAGGTCGGCCGCAAGAGCCCATTGGCGGGCGGTGCGAATCCAGGCGCGCACACCGTCGAACCGAAGGGCAATCTCGGCTTCGCTCGGGTCCCCCCAGCGCGTGCGCGCGGCCTCACGGTAGCGTTGCAGCCCGGCCAGCCACTTGCGCCAGTCTTCGCCAGGCCGCGGGGCGCCAAGATAGTGGGGGTTGTGGGTCACCGATTCGAGCCCGATCCCAGCTCGCCGCCACTGGCAGCCCTCCTCAGGGATGAACATGTGGAAGCCCCACGGAACGGATAGTCCCCCAGCCGACGTCTGTCCCGCAGCGGGCGGTTGGGCAACGCCAAAGGACGTGGCGGGCACTATGGCGATGGCCCAGCCTGCGAACAGCGCAGATAGTGCGATTTTGATCGTCGTCATCCGAGGTCTCTCGGGCGTGCATTGCCAATCAGCAATTCTATTCGGGGGGGCAGTGTGCATCGTAGCCGCTCCTAGGTGCGTACGCAACCGCGTACGGAACGTCAGACCCCTGATCTGCGGTGCACGTCTCCCCGTGCTGGGGACGCGGCCGCGATTTCTCGCGCGGAACTGTAGAAAGACGGCAGGTTTTCCCGTGTTGTGTCAAAGCCCCCGTCGCGTGGAGCGTACGTAGCGCAAAATGACAACCGCCGTGAGGTCGCGCGACTGAGATGCCCCACCTGGGGAGCGTGAGCTCAAACACTGCCGAAAACGACCGCACTGCCATCGCGCGTCCGTCGTCCTGCCCGACGGCTGATTCGCGTAAGGCAGGGGGCTTGTCTATTGCGCCGGAGCTGACTCTTCTGGCGGTCTTTGCGTACTACCTCGCCGCCTGGGTGGACGTTCGCCTGATATTCTGGAACCAGAACGATCTGTTCCTGGGCACCTGCCGCTTCGTTCGCCCATTTCTGATTTGGCCAGGTCAACCGTGCCATTGGGCGGGCAAGCTGCTGCTTCAGCCGTGCTCGTTGGGTTGGCCCGGCATGCTTGTTCTTACGTGCCTGGCAGGAACCCTCGTGTTTGCTGCACGGGCGTACTATCTGCGGCTCAAACCAGGCGAGACCGCACGCTATGCTTGTGGCGTTCCTGCCATACTTCTCGCCGTGATCCTCGGGCAATACACGGTGGACCTGTCCGCGATCCTCGGTCTGGCCGTGGCTATTGTGGGAAGCGGTCTGTACTCGATTCTGCCGGGACATCGCCATGGGCTTCGCCTCCTGGTGTTTGTTGGCGCTTCGTTGCTCATCGACTACGCCGCCGGAAACGCCTACTACGTGTTCGCGGCCTGCTGTGTGATACTTGAATTCTCGTTCGCCTCGCGGCGACGGCTGGGTGTCGCCTTGCTACTCGTCGTGCCTCTTGTCGTGTTCGGAGTGGAACGCTCGCTGTGGCAACTGAACGTCGCCTTTGTCCACGCCGAAATGCCGGAAGTCCGCTACCGAATTGGCCCCGGCGCGGCGGAGGCCGGGCTCCTGACGGCCCTCTATGTGTCCTTCCCCGCGTGTGCGCTGTTCTTGGCGATGCAGGACCGCTTCGTCGCGCGATTCGCGAAGCTGCGTTCAACGGCGACATCGCCGGTCGGGCCGGCCTCTCAGGACTGCGGAGACGACGGTACGACGGATGGGACGCCAAATCATCGACCGCATGCGGCCAAAGGGGGCGTGTCCGGGCGAATCCTGCGATGGGCGGTCGCGCCGGCCTTGGTTGCCATCGCGGCGGCTGGCGTGCGTTGGTCGGGGGCGGCGTGCACGAGGGCCATCCTGGCGATTGATTGCCACGCTAACGACCGCAACTGGGATGCGGTCCTTGAGGCCGCCGAACGCCTGCCGTCCGGCATACGCGCAGAAGACGTCAGCGGCGACATCAACCTGGCCCTGTACCATACCGGCCGATTACCGTACGACATGTTCCGCTATCCGCAATCACAGGTCATGGCCGATCAGGACTCAGGAAACCGCGGGCGGTTGCAGGCACGGGAGGCGTTCGACCTGCTACTCGCGTTGGGACGGGTCAACGAGGCGGAGACCGTGGCCCACGAC
>CAZFKF010000866.1:0-3257 GCA_964518805.1 uncultured Planctomycetaceae bacterium
CTTCTGACTTCCGCACGCTGCTGGGCGTTGAGGTTCCGCTCGACCTTATGGGCGTGCGTCGTACGGAGTTCCACGCCGCGGACTCGGGCCTCGGCGCAGTTGGCCAGGAGCGTGGGCAGGTCCCAGGACTGGCCCCATTGATACGTGACCATGCCAAAGGCCATCTTCCGCCCCGGCGTATCGGCCGCCTCGGCCAACGGGTACAGGCGGTCGACGGCAATCGCGGCGAGGCCCGCGCGGAACGATGTTCGTAAGAATTCACGGCGGCCAACGGAAGGCATGGATGGCTCCTTGGTTAGTCGGCTGGGCGGAAGGCACGGTAGAATCAGGATATCGCAAGCAAGACCGCGAATCCAGTGCGTCGATCGCCGCGACTTGCCTCGGGCACGCAAGGCGATAGGATGATGCGCCGGCGCGACTTCGTAAAACACCGGGAACTCAAGGGAGGCGGAAGATGATCGTCTACCTCGTTCGGCACGCCTGGGCGGAAGACGCCAACGCAGCCAAGTGGCCCGACGACGGCCAGCGCCCGCTGACCGAGGACGGCCGCCAGCGCTTCTCGAAGGCGGTCAAGACGCTGGTCGATCGCGGCCTGGCTCCACAATCGATCGTCACCAGCCCGCTGGTCCGCTGTCGGCAAACGGCCGAGATCCTGGCCAAGCATACGCCGGGCCGGCCTGCCCTCATCGAGCGCAAGGAACTGGCGCCCGGAAGCGATCTGGACGGGCTGATCGAATGGACCTGCAAGCAGGCACCTCGTTGCGAGGAAGTGGCCTGGGTAGGCCATGCGCCGGACGTCAACCAGATGGCCGCGAGCCTGATCGGTGACGAGACCGCGCATGTCCGGTTTGCGAAAGGGGCGGTCGCCGCGATCCGCTTCGAAGGCCCCCCAGAAATAGGCGGTGGCGAGCTGTGCTGGCTGGCGACGGCGAAGCTCCTCGGATGCTAGGGCGCAAGTCCTTTCTTCTGAAACGTTTACCAACATTGCGCTTGCCGCAAGTGGTTGTTCCGTCTAGAATTTTATCAAGGAATACTGTTTTAATTCGCGGGCGCAAGTCACTCTGCTACTGGGGGGTAAGATGCCTGTCGACGACGACGACTTGCTTGAAGAGATCGAGGACCGGATCGACGACCACATCAACGAGCCGTTTCACCGGGGGCATTGCCCGGATTGCACGCACGTCCACGAGGGCGAGAATCCCTTGTGCGGCGACGTGGTACGCATGGAACTGGCGGTCGACGATCGCGGCACCATGAGGCAAGTCTTCTTTGAAGGTCGCGGATGCCGGATCAGTCAGGCCGCGGCTTCGATGCTTGCCGAGCGGTTCGACGGCCGCTCCATTGAGGAGGTCAAGCAATTCACCGCCGGCGATATGCTGAAGCTGTTCGGCGCACGGCTCACCCCCAATCGACAGAAGTGTTGTCTCTTGTCGTGGCGCGTGCTTCAGGCGGCGCTCTACTCGCCGACGAATCCATCGAGCGACGACGGAGAGAGAAAGACGCAGGGGGCGAAAGCCGGGGCAGCGACGGGAGGCGCGCCCGCTTCCAAACCTGCCGCCGGTCACGTTCCGCCGCCAAGTGCCGCCGCCTCTTCGTCATCGCCGGGGTTCTTCCTAGACGCAGCCAAGTACCGATCCGATTTTCCTATCCTCGGCCGGAAGGTCCACGGCGACGTGCCGCTGGTGTATCTCGACAACGCCGCGAGCACGCAGCGCCCTCGGCAGGTGATCCAGGCGATCGTGGACGCCTACGAGAACGATTACGCGAACATCCATCGCGGGATTCACACGCTGGCTGAACGGGCCACCGAGTTGTTCGAGCAGGCCCGCTACAAGGTCGCCCGATTCATTGGAGCGTCTAGTCCGCAAGAGGTCATTTTCACCAGCGGTGCCACCGCAGGGATCAACCTCGTGGCCCGCGCGTGGGGCGATGCCAATCTGCGGCCTGGGGATGAGATCGTGGTGACCGAGATGGAACACCATTCGAACCTCGTGCCGTGGCACCAGTTGGCCCAGCGTTCGGGCGCGGTGATTCGCTGGATTCCGCTCACCGACGATGGTCGGTTGGCATTGGATCACCTCGACGGACTGCTCGGCCCGCGCACGCGTCTGGTGGCCGTGACGGCCGTCTCGAACGTGTTGGGCACGATCAACCCTGTGGCGGAGATCGCCCGTCGGGCGCACGACGTTGGGGCGGTTGTCCTGGTCGACGGCGCCCAGAGCGTGCCGCACCAGAAGACCGACGTGGCGGCAATCGGCTGCGACTTTCTGGCCTTCAGCGGGCACAAGATGCTGGGCCCCTCGGGAATCGGCGTGCTCTATGGCAAGGGGGAATTGCTGGAGCGGATGCCACCGTTCTTGGGCGGGGGTGGTATGATCCGCAATGTCTGGGTCGATCATTTCGAACCGGCCTCGATCGGCGACGCCGAGGATCCTCGCCCGGCGCGGTTCGAGGCCGGCACGCCGCCGATCGTCCCGGCCATCGGCCTGGCCGCGGCCATCGATTACCTCCAGCACGTGGGAATCGACGCGATCCATCAACACGAACGGGCTCTTACGGCGCGGGCGCATCGCCTGATGGAACGCATGGCGGGACTTCGCATCCTTGGGCCCGGACCGGAGGCCAAGGCGGGAATCGTCAGTTTCGTGCTTGCCGATGACCAGGGCCGCTCGATCCACGGTCACGACGTGGCCGAACAGTTGGACCGCCGCGGGATCGCGGTCCGGGCGTCGCATCATTGCGCCGAGCCCCTCCACCGCCGCTACGGGCTTGACGCCACGGTCCGCGCCAGCTTCTACTTCTACAATACGCCGGAAGAGATCGATCGGCTGGCGGACGGCCTGGAACAGGTTCGGCACGCTTTCCAGCGACGCAGGTAAGCGGCCCTCGCGCTTCACGCTGCAATCCCTGAATCCTCCGTGGCGAAGCCGTCAGTTCACCATGGCGGACGCGTGGCGGCACAGAAGACTCGCGGGGAAGGGAAGAGGAGGCAGCGGCATGGCGAGGTGGGGACGGATTGTCTTGGTTCTCGCGGTTTGGATGGCGGTGGCCTCCGCCGGTCGGCTGCAGGCCGGCGAACCGGCGGAGTTCTCCCAGGCCGACTACGATCGGCACGTGGCGACCCTGAACAAGAAACTGCCCGGTCCGGGCTTCACGATTGTGGTGCAGCGTCCCTTCGTGGTCGTTGGCGATGAGCCGCCTGAGGACGTGCGCCGGCACTGCCGCAACACGATCCAGTGGGCGGTCGATCGATTGAA
>CAZFKF010000867.1:0-3256 GCA_964518805.1 uncultured Planctomycetaceae bacterium
GTCGATTCGCCCCTTCTCGGGAAACTCGTCGGACAGGGCCCAGCGACGAAAATCGGCCAGCGACCGGAGATTCATGGGGACCACGACCCGCTCTTCAAAAACGACTGCGGTAGCCATGGGACGTCACTCGCTTGGAACGCAAAAGCTTGGGAACGTTGACGTTACGTAGATTGTACATCTCCCGTGCGGGCCGAGCAACGTGGTTCACTCGTACAGCGGGGTGTTATATCGCGGACATCGGTTCGCCCTGGGAAGTTGGGGCCGCACAGGCGTGGACGAAACGAACACGATATCCAAAACGCAAGATCTGCGAGAACCCAGGTGTCTAGTCCTTGCGTGGGCGTATGGCTGGACGCCAGCGTCTTCGATCTGCACTAGGACGGCCGCCGACCCGCTGCGTAAGATACACGGCGTACGGTTGCGTTGACGAGGGGGCCGATCTGCCCCGTGAACCCATTCCGAGGGAGTAGCCTCATGACGATTCGTAGCCTCTTGGTTCGGCCGGTGTTGGCCGTGGCGACGTTGGCCTTGGCAAGTGCCGCCCTGGCCGAGGATGCATTCTATCGAGTGCCTCTGGCGAGTATTCCAGGCGTTCAGGAGGCCCTCTCGGGGGCCCGTCGCGACACGAATTGGCGACGCACGAGGGACCGTTGGCAGCGGATGCAGCCCTACGGCATCCTGGAGGGCGATGGGGAGATCTACGTGAGCGCAAATGCTCAGCCCGGAGTGACATCGCCCCCGATGCGAGGAACTGCTGCGGGTTCGAGCAGTGACGAAGTGCTGATTCGGTGCCGGCAGGCAAGGGACGTCAAGGGCCGGATCGTGGTGCCGAACCCGGATTGGAGCGGCATGGCCACCGTCGCGTTCTCGCTGCCCGCCTCGGCGGCAAGTCCTGATGCGCGGGACGCCTTTTATCGGGCGAAGCAGCAGTATTACGAGCATTTGTCGTCGCTGGGCATCCCGGGCGGCGCCTGGTTTCGCCATCAGGCCCGCACCGCCCGCCTTGCGCTCAAGATCACGCCGGCTGCGGACGCCAACGCCAACATGGCCTGGCAGAGCGGCCGGACCAACGAACTGGTCGAAACGTATGAGCTGTTCAGCGGCGGCCGGGCGATGAGCGAGAACCTCCAGTTGGACCGCGTGCTGCCGCGCGTCCAGGCCAATGAAACGCCGGTCGACCCCAAGACGCTCGGCGGGATCACGATCCAGGAGATCGACTGGCAGCCCCTGCTCAAAGACGCCAAGCCGAGACTCGATCCGCTTGCGGCCGTCATTCCCGCAGATCAGCATGCGGTCTTCTTCACGTCGTTCCAGGCTGCGGTCGCGCTGGCCGACGAGACCAAAGCGCACGATACCCCGGTGCTGCACATGGCTCTGCCCCGCTCCGAGAACACCCGAGTGGTCGAACGCTATCAGGAGCAACTCGGCCTTCCCATGAGCCAACTGGCTCGGCTCGTCGGCCCTCACGTGGCCAAGAGCGTCGCCTTGACCGGTTCCGATCCGTTCTTCCCCACCGGCACCGATCTGGCCGTGCTCTTCGAGGCTCCGCAACCCGGCGTGCTCGAAAACTTGTTGATGGTCCGGATCGGATTGGCGGCCGGCAAGCACAAGGATGCCAAGCTGGAGCAGGGCGAGGTGGCCGGGCTGGCGTATCGCGGCGCGCGATCGCCCGACCGGGTCGTCTCCTCGTACGTGGCCAAACTCGACGGCGCCGTGGTCGTGACCAATTCGCTTCATCAGTTGAAGCGAATGGCCGAGGTGCGCAAAGGCGAAACCAAACCCATCGCGTCGCTGCCCGAGTACGCGTTCTTCCGCAATCGCTACAAGCTGGGCGACGCTGACGAGACGGCGTTCCTGTTCCTCAGCGATCCGACGATTCGCCGCTGGTGCGGACCGCATTGGCGCATCGCCGATTCGCGGCGAACCCGCGTCGCGGCGGTGCTCGCAGAGCTTCAGGCTTCGCAACTCGACAAGCTGGTACGCGGCCAGGCGCAGCCGGGGCCAATCCACACGGATTTGCCGGTGCCCGAGGCTGGCGAACTGACGCTCGGGCCGGCGGGCGTGACGTCGGCCGCGTACGGGTCGCTCGGGTTCATGACGCCGATCGCCGAGATCCCGCTGGAAACAGTCACCAGGACCGAGGCCGAGGCCTACGGCCGGTGGCGCGACGGCTATCAGCGGAACTGGAGTTGGGCCTTCGATCCGATCGCCGTGCGGATCAGTCTCGGCCAGAAATCGCTCTCGGCCGACATGACGGTCATGCCGCTGATCGCCAACACGCGCTACCGGCAGTTCATCTCGATTTCCCAAGGGGCGTCGATTCCCCCTGGGGCCGGCGACCGGCACGACGCGATGGCCCATTTCATGATCGCCTTGAACCACAAGTCGCCGATGTTCCAGCAGGCCGACACGGTGGCCTCCGGAGTGTCCAAGGGGCTTTCCTTGGGCTGGATCGGACGCACCGCGGAGATCTACGCCGACGCCGATCCGTTCTGGAAGGACCTCGGCAACCAGAAGCCTGACGACATGGACCGATTCATGCAACAGAGTCTCAACCGGCTGCCAGTCGCCGTGCGCGTCGAATCGACAAGCAGCTTGCGCCTGGCCGCCTTCCTCGCCGGCCTGCGCGCGTTCGTCGAGCAGACGGCCCCGGGGCTGACCCGGTGGGAAACGCTCACCTACCGCGATCATCCCTACGTGAAGATCACGGCCACGGATCGCGAGCGCGGATTGCCGGCCGAGCTGCGCAATATCGCCATCTATTATGCGGCCCTGCCCGATTCGCTGACCGTGACGCTCAACGAGAACGTGATCAAGCAGGCTCTGGAACGGGACGCTGTCCGCGCAAAGGCCAAGTCCGCAGGCAAAGCCGCGGCGGAAGCGGGCGCGGGGATCGCGGCCGTGTCGGGCGGCAACGTCGCCTTGCACGTCGACCGTGAGGTGCTGGAAATCGCCAACCGCCTCTCCCGCGACGAGTACCAGGCGGCGATGCAGGCCAGCGCCTGGGGCAACCTCTCGATCTTGAACCAGTGGAAGCAGAGATACCCGGATCACGACCCGCTGGAAGTCCATCGGCGGGTGTGGAACACGGAATTGGTGTGCCCAGGCGGCGGAAAGTACGTCTGGAACGAGAAGTACGCGACCATGGAGTCGACCGTCTACGGCCATCCGGGCGAGCCCAAACAGGGCCCGCCCGCCCCGCCGGTTCTCAGCAGCTTCCGCAGTGCGGCGTTCGGGCTGACGTTCGAGCCTCAAG
>CAZFKF010000868.1:0-3255 GCA_964518805.1 uncultured Planctomycetaceae bacterium
CATGTCGCATGGCCAAGTCAAGCCACTGAAGCGCTTCCAGCACGGTGCTCTTACCGCTGCCGTTTCGTCCGATGATCACGGTAAACGGCGAGAGCGAAAGCGGATCAGGGCGGAAGGCGGCCTTAAACCGCTCCAACTGCACCGATTCCAGAAAGAACTGCGAAGGGCGGGTAGAATGGCGCCTCGGTTCGCCGGTTTTCGTGCGCCTCACTGTTGTCATTTCAGACAACCTCGATGATTGTATTGCTTCGTCGCTACGCCCGCTTTGCCAAATGTACTGCATGATGTGCCGCAACGTCAAGGCGGGTGTAGGACCGCCACCCCGCAGGGTGGCCTGATGCGGTGTGGCGACGTCGCACTCACTTGCAGCATCCGGCATCAAACGCCGGTCGACAACGTCCAACCTCGGCACATGCAGCATCCATCCCTCACCCGGACAGGCAGAAGAGGTCCTCTTGCCTCCTTCCCGCGGCGACAGAGGAACTAGCCTACGCCTGCCCGGCGCGCCATCCGGCCGGTGAGATAGAGGTCGGTGCCCGACTGTTGCCATTGGGGGTTGTCGAGTTCAAAGGCGTGGGCGATTTCGGCCAAGCCTTCGCCGTCGATCGGACTGCGGGCGTTCTGGCCGCCGATGACTTTGGGGGCCACGAAGACGTGGACTTCGTCGATCTGATTCGCGTCCAGGAGGGTCCCGAGGAGTTGCCCGCCTCCTTCCACGAGGATATTCGTCATCCGGCGCCGGCCGAGTTCGGCGAGCAATTCGTCGAGCCGGCCGGCGTACGTGTCGGACGGGCAGACGAAGACCTCGCAGCCGGCCTGCTCCAATCGCCGGCGTTCGGAGGCCGAGGCCGTGGGACCGACGGCCACCAGCAAAGCGAACTCGCCCGCCGTGTGAATCAATTTGCTGTCCGAGGCCAGCGTGGCCCGCGTGTCGACCACCACGCGGACCGCGGTGCGAGGGCCGGGGGGCCGGGCCGTCAGCAGGGGGTTGTCCATGCGGGCCGTCTCGCGCCCGACCACGATCGCATCGACCCGGCCGCGAAGTCCGTGGGCCAGTCGCCGCGACTCCTCGCAGGAGATCCACTGGCTGGAACCGGTGCGCGTGGCGGTCCGGCCGTCCAGGGTCATGGCCCACTTGGCCAAGACCCACGGCCGGCCTGAGGACAACAGCTTCAAGTACGGGGCGTTGAGGGCACTCGCCTCGTCTTCCAGCATGCCGGTCTGGACCTCGATGCCGGCGGCACGCAGTTCCTCCAGTCCTTGGCCGGCGACGGCCGGGAAAGGATCGCGCTGGGCTACGACCACGCGACGAATCCCGGCGGCAATCACCGCCTTGGTGCACGGGGGCGTCTTGCCGTGATGGCAGCACGGCTCCAGGGTCACATACATCGTGGCCCCCCGGGCTCGCGGGCCGGCGATGCGCAGGGCCTCGACTTCGGCATGGGCATCGCCGAACCGGCGATGCCATCCTTCGCCAATGATCTCCGCCCCTTGAACAATCACACACCCAACCATCGGGTTGGGCTCGACGTGCCCCTGCCCGAGCAGCGCCAACTCCAAGGCCCGACGCATGTGCCAGCGGTCTAGTTCCAATGGTTCCATGCTGCAATGATACTCCGCGACCACGATTCGGTGGAGGCGGGGGGCTGGGACAATTGAAACGATCGCGAGACGCTGATAAGTTAAGACAGGTGGAGTCGGCAAGAAAATAGGGCCGACGGAACGCCGCGAGTTCTGAGTGCATCGCCTCGCGTCCCAAGCCGGCGGCCCTCGCCTCGCTCGGTCCGCCCTCACGGTCTCTGACTCGCGAAACCAGGAATCCGTGTGGCATGCCGTCGCGAAGCGTCGGCATGCTGAATTGCCGCCATGCCAACCCGCGGCTCAGACGCCGCGTGACGGCATGCCACCCTTGAGGATCACCGATCTCGCGAGTCGAGATCCATCAGCGTCGGGAAACTACAGTACGGAGACCGTTTATGACGCCGGGAACCAATGCGGAAGCGGTGAAGTCCAGACCGGGAAGGACCGCCAAACCCAAGAAGATTTCCAGGCTGCGCAAGCCGGAAGACATGTCGCTGGAGGCGTGGCAGGTCGCGTTGCGGCGACAATATGGCCGCGAGCAGCAGTTCCGCGTCAAGAACGTCGGCAAGGAGCCCGTCTTCTCGGAGTTCGAGGTCACCAATCCCCAGACGAAACGAACCTACCGGGTCGCGATTCGCGGGAAGGGGCTCGGCGAGAGTTTCTGCTCCTGCCCCGACTTCGCGGTGAACACCCTGGGCACGTGCAAGCACGTCGAGTTCGTCTTAGGCCGCCTGGAACGCAAGCGGGGCGCCAAAGCCGCCCTGGCCGCCGGATATCACCCCGCTTTCTCCGAGATCTATGTGCGCTACGGCGCCAAACGCGAGGTGGTGTTCCGCCCGGGCACCGAGTGCCCGCGAGAACTCGCGAAGACCGCGGCGTTTGTCTTCGACGGGGCGGGCCGACTCCGCGAGGACGGCTACGAACGATTCCCCGCGTTCCTCAGACGCGCCGGGACCTTTGGCCACGACCTGCGGTGCTACGAAGACGCCCTGGGCATGATCGCCCAGGTCCGCGATCGGGCCCGGCTGGCTGAACGCGTCCAGGAATTGTTCCCCCGAGGCATCCAGAGCGCAGCGTTCAAGGACCTCCTCAAAGTCTCCCTGTATCCGTACCAGCGCGAGGGGGCGTTGTTTGCCGCCAAGACCGGGCGGTGCCTGTTGGCCGACGACATGGGTTTGGGGAAGACCATCCAGGCCATCGCCGCCGTGGAGGTCCTCGCCCGGGCCGTGGGGCTGGAGCGCGTGCTGGTGGTCACGCCCACCTCGCTCAAACACCAGTGGCGACGGGAGATCGAGAAATTCAGCGGCCGCAGCGCGGCGGTCGTCGAGGGCCTCTCGCCGCAGCGGGCCCTGGCCTATCAGACCGATTCGTTCTACAAGCTGACCAACTACGACGTGGTGCACCGCGACCTGGACCTGATCCGCCACTGGCAGCCCGAATTGGTGATCCTCGACGAGGCCCAGCGGATCAAGAACTGGAAGACGCGGACCGCGCAGACGGTCAAGCAGATCGATTCGCCGTACGCCCTGGTGCTCACCGGCACGCCCTTGGAAAACCGGCTCGAAGAACTGTATTCGATCGTCGAATTCGTCGACCGCTTCCGACTGGGGCCGATGTTCCGCTTCCTGGACGCCCACCAGCACGTCAACGAACAAGGGCGCGTGGTGGGCTACC
>CAZFKF010000869.1:0-3255 GCA_964518805.1 uncultured Planctomycetaceae bacterium
CGTTCCGGCACGAGGCGCGGCAACTGGGGTTGGAGTTCCAGGCCCGGCCGCCGTACTACGTGCTGCAAACGCCGACGCTCAGCCTGGAACAACTCTACGAATTGATGGAGGAGGCGCAAGAGGCTTTCGAGTTGGAGTTCGATCCCTTTCCGCCGCCGGAACTCGCTCCGCACGGCGCACCAGCCGCGGCGACGTCCGGAAGCAAGGACGGTTCGATGGAGACATCGCGCCGAATCGCCGTGGATCGCGCTGTTCCCGTATCCGCATGCATCGTCGACCTCGACGCGGAGGCCCAGGAATTGCCCCCGCCTGGCCGCCGCGCGCAGGCCTTCACGCTCCATATCCGAGCGGCCGACTTCGACCAGCAGTGCCAGATCGCAGCGCGGATCATCCGCGGTGTCCTCGACGACAATCCTCACACGTCGCTGGAAATCGTGCTGGAACCGACGGGCGAACCGAAACGCCTCACGGAGAGAACCCTATCCACCCTTTTGGAAGCATGTTTTGCAGGCACCAGCTACCTCGATTGGTACTACAGTCTTCACCCCAATCGGTTATTGGGGGCCAAACGCTTGATAGTGCTCTTGTCCCAAGAAAAATGGGACGCGGTGGGGGAGGGGGGACTTGACCAGATCGCCCAATATGCCACAATCGCGACATGCCAAGGAACGGCGGGGCACGCGTGACCGACGGATCTGTCGTCGACCCAGATTTTGGCTACCTTGAGCAGCTTCGCAGGACCGCGAATCTGTTTAAGGTTTGAGCCCCGCGTTCAGCACAGTACGCCCTTCCTGCACATCGGCAAGATGCCCCCTACCTGGGCGATGTTTCGCACGACTGCGAGACGGAGTGCCCGGGACAACACGGTCCGGCCCAAGAATCGATAATTGGCCGGGTATTCTCTGTCGGCTCGGCATCCGATCCTATCCCAGGCATCTATTGACGCGCCGCGATTTAGTTGAGTGACGGGACTGCCGCGATGAATGTCCGTTTGCCCCGGGCTGAAGGGCGCATGAATGCCTTCCAGCGAGTGATGTACCAGTGGAGCGAGTTGCACCCCTATAATGCGGTGCATGCCTACCGAATTGCACGTCCACTGGATTCCGATCGCCTTTACCGCTCGATGGACGCGGTGTATAGCCAGAACGGCATCGGATATGTGGAGATCGGTTCGGACGGCAGGTCCTATCGGTACGAACGAGATGCGCATCCTCCTTTGGAGATCATCGAAGCAGGGCACGACGCGCAGGCGACGCTTCGCGAGGTGTTCGCCCGCGAACTGAATCACGCCTACGAACGGCCTCGCTGCCGGCCCCTGCGAATCAGCGCCGTGGTCTCTGGGGCTGCGGACCACTACCTGTGCGTGGGCTACGATCACTGGGCGTTCGACAGCGTCGCAGCGCGGCTCATCGTGCGCCGCATCCTGGATCGCTACTTGGATCTTGGCGGCCCGGCGGAGCCCAAGCCGTTCGCCCACTACCCGGAAACCTATCGTAGGGCGTTTGCGCCACAGATGGGGCTGGGACGGATCGGGCGCGGCGTGATCGGGGCCCTGGGTCAGGTGCTCTGCCGCCGGATGGTCTGCCGGGTGCCGTACACGTCGGTCTCGCACATGCCGGTTGGCTTCGCCCTGGCCTCGACCCAAGAGGGCACCGTCGACGGCCTTCGACAGTTCTCCCGGTCGCTGGGGGCGACGGTTCACGACGTGGTGCTGGCCGCGCTTGGGCGATCGCTGGCCAGGCATCTGCCGCGTCGCGCCACGCGCGACGGAACCTGCCCGGTGGGCATCGGCACGATCGTCGACGCGCGCGGCGAAAGCGCCGTCGATGTCTCAAATACGCTGGGGGCCTTCCTGTCGTATTACGCCGTGCGTTTTGCCGCCGAGCGCGACGCCGGGCTGTCCGAAGTGACCCGTCGCGTGGCCGCGCTGACCGGCCCCATCAAGGTCCGCCGCGGCTACCTGGACGCCGTGCCCAAAATGAAGCTCTTCAGCGCGATCTGGCCGTACTTGAGCCAGCGGAGGAGGCCGTATTTCGTGCGGCTCGTGCTGCCCATGACGGCCGGCGTATCCAACGTCGTGATCCGGGACCCCGGGATCGACTCGCCCGGCAGCCCGATCGTCGATTATCTCCGCGGGGCGCCAACCGGTCCGCTGCTTCCGTTGGCCCTGACGGTCACGACCTTCGCCGGACGGATGAATCTGGCGATCACCTACCGCCAGACCGGCTTTACGCAGTCGCGGCTCGAGGACATTCTGGCCTCGGTCCAGGAGCAGCTCGAGAATCTTGATGGCACGCGCATCACGCGTCCCGACGTGCCCCAGCCCTCGGCCAAGCCGAGGCGCAGACGTCGCCCCGCCGCAGCCTGACGCGTTCACCCCATACGTCGTCGGGCCGCGCTCCCGTCACGCGGATTCCGGGGCGTAGCCCCGCAGGGAGCGCCCGATCTTCTCCCGCGACGGTGTAGCGCCATTCTGGCCGCGTGATTCCCCTCGCCGGGGCCGGAACGGAAAGGGTTTCTGGCATACAATGGTTGACGCGTGCACTTCGTGATGTTACCTTCAATGGTAACACACCCGGACCGACGTTGCCGGTTGGCAGCGGTGATGTCCCCCCAGGTCCTCCTTCCCGACCGGAGCATGTGATGAGGCACCCTAGAGTTAGTGGTTTCACCCTAGTCGAGTTGCTGGTGGTGATTGCGATCATCGGCATTCTGATCGCCTTGTTGTTGCCGGCCGTGCAAGCGGCCCGCGAGGCTGCCCGTCGCAGCCAGTGCACCAACAATCTGAAGCAGTTGGGGCTGGGGCTGCACAACTATCATGACGTCAACGGGGCCTTCCCGTCGTGTGCGAACATCATCTCGCCGCGTTGCAGTTGGATGACCCGCTTGTTGCCGTACATCGAGCAGAAGCCGCTCTACGACTTCATTCAGAACGGCACCTATACCGACGGATCGGCGGCGCCGATCGGCGGGCCGGTTCCGTTCAAGGGTGTGGAGGGTGACCCGCGACGGTTTGCCCCATGGGACAAGAGCCTCCCTGCGCTGCTTTGCCCATCCGATCCCGGGGCCATGGCGACGCCGACCGGCGGATGGGATTTCGGCCACAACAGCTATCGCAGTTGCAACGGCGACCGCGTCGAGTATCCGGACAATCCGGGCAATCGCGGGATGTTCGCCGGTTGGACGCGATGGCACAGCATGCGCGAGGTTGTCGATGGGTTGAGCAACACCATCGCATTGAGCGAAGTCTGTGTC
>CAZFKF010000870.1:0-3254 GCA_964518805.1 uncultured Planctomycetaceae bacterium
ATCCCTTCGGCGAAACCATCGAGATGTCGGTGCGACCGGAGCGGGAGGCGGTCTTCGCGCTGGATTTCCGCATTCCCGGCTGGTGCTCGCACCCAGCCGTGAGCGTCAACGGCAGCGCGGTGACGCTCGAGCGGAACGCGAAGGGATTCGTACGGGTGAAGCGGAATTGGAAGCCGGGCGATACGGTCCGGCTGAAATTCCCCATGCAGGCGACGGTGCGCGTAGGACGCGACAACGCGCCCGGCGGCCCGTACGACGGCGAGCATCGCCCCACGCGGGTGACGGTCCCCGAGGAGAACAGCACGCGCGGCGTGCCCTACGCCTCGGTCTCCTACGGTCCGTTGCTGTTCGCCCTGCCCATCCCGGACACCGTGGACGCGAACACGCCCGATCCTTCGGCCAAGTGGAAGTTTGCGCTGGACGTGCAGGACCCGGGACTGAAGATCGAGCGCGGGGCGATGCCCGCGCGATGGGACTGGCCGCTTGCCTCGCCGCTCAAAGTGCGCGCCAACGCCGTGGCCATCGACTGGCAGCCCGATCCGAAACTGCCGCGATTGCCGCTGATGCCGGCAGCGAAGACGCGGCCGGTCGAGACCGTCACGCTGATTCCCTACGGCTGCACCAAGTTCCGGATCTCGATGTTCCCGGTGACGGCGGCGCCGGTCGTCAAGGTGGCAGCCATCCGCAAGATCCTGTTCCTCGGAAACAGCATCACGCTGCACGGTCCCAAGGCCGACATCGACTGGCATGGCAACTGGGGGATGGCGGCTAGCTCGGAGGACAAGGACTACGTCCATCTGGTCACCAGCGCCCTGGCGCGGCAGATCGGAGCCCGGCCGGAGATCATGGTCCGGAACATCGCCGATTTCGAGCGGAACTACGCCACCTATGACGTGGACCAGAATATGAAGGACTTCTTTGCGTTCGACCCCGATTTGGTGGTTCTGGCCATTGGAGAGAACGTGCCCGCCCTGGGGTCCGACGCGGCCAAGTCCCAGTTCAAGGCCGGGGTGATGAGCATCCTCCGCTGCGCCATGGCAAAACGCCATCCGCTGGTCGTGGTGCGAAGTTGCTTCTGGGGCGATGCCGCCAAGGACCAGGTGCTCCAGCAGGCATGCCGGGAGGCGGGCGGGTTGTTTGTCGACGCCGGGCCGCTGGGGCGAGATGCGTCCAACGCAGCCAGCGCCGAGAGGTCTTTCAAGCACTCGGGAGTGGCCGGGCACCCCGGCGACAAGGGGATGAAGGCCTTGGCCGATGCCATCGTGCAGGCCGTTCTAAGCGATTCGGCCAATAAGCGCTGACGCTAAAGAGGCAGAGGGGCGATGTCCTACGGCTTGTGGAAACGATCATGATGCGACTTCATTTCGGCATTGGCAGCGTCTTGTGGATGGCCCTCGCAGTGTGGGGAAGTCCGTGTCCAACCACGGCGGCGCCCGCGGATCCGCCTCGCAGTTCCGCCGTCGTTTCTCTCGACGGCAGCGATTGGCTGCTGGCCACGGACCCCAAGAACGCAGGCCGCGAGCAGAAGTGGTTTGCGGCCCCACGGTCCGAGGCCAAGCAGACCAAGGTGCCGTGGATTATCCAGGACGCGTTCCCCGGGTACCATGGCGTGGCTTGGTACTGGAAGACGTTCACCACGCCGGCCAATCCGCACGCCGGCGGCCGGTACTTGCTGCGATTCTGGGCGGTCGACTACCTGGCCGAGGTGTGGCTCAACGGCAAACACGTCGGCGGGCACGAGGGAGGCGAGGGCGTGTTCGTCCTCGACGTCACCGACGCAGTCACGCCGCGATCGCCCAACTTGCTCGCCGTGCGCGTGTTGAACCCGAACAACGAGCGCATCGACGGGATCGTCCTGGCCGAGACATGCCATTACGCCAAGTCGGAGCCCTTCCGGCCCGGCCTGACGTTCAACCCCGGCGGCATCGTCGATTCGGTGGAACTGCTCGCCTCGCCGGCGGTCCGCGTCGAGGACCTGGCGGTGCGGCCCGACTGGAAGTCGGGAGTCGTCGAGATCGAAGCCAACGTCCGCAACGCCGCTCCCGCAATCGCCGCGGCGCGCATCGAATTCACGGTCGGACCGGCGGCGAGCGGCGAAACGCTCGACGTCGTGACGGTGGCCAAGGATCTCCAGGCCGGCGACACGCGGGTCAGGGCCCGCGTTCGCGTCGGCCGGCCGAGGCTGTGGGAACTGAACGATCCGTATCTGTATCGCGTGACCGCGCGGGTCGCGGCCGAGGGATCCCCGTCGTTCGACGAACGTTCGACGAACTGCGGCTTCCGCGATTTTCGCTTCGCCGACGGCCACTTCCAGCTCAATGGCAAGCGGATCTTCCTCAAGAGTTCGCACACGGCGACGATCTACCCCGTCGGGCTGCACTGGCCGCACGATCCGGACGTCGCCCGGCGCGAGATGCTCCAGATGAAGATGATGGGATTCAACGCCATCCGCTTCTTCTGCTCGGTGCCGGCGCGGTATCAGCTCGACCTGTGCGACGAGTTGGGCCTGATGATCTACGAGGAGTCGTTCGCCGGCTGGTTTCTATCCGACTCGCCGAAGATGAAGGAGCGTTTCGACCGCGAGGTGAGCGACATGATCCGTCGCGACCGGAACCATCCGTGCGTCGTGATGTGGGGGCTGCTCAACGAGATGCCCGACGGCCCCGTGTTCCGGCACGCCGTCGAGATGCTTCCCTTCGTGCGGTCGCTGGACGAGACGCGCGTGGTGATGCTCAACAGCGGCCGGTTCGACGGCCTGACCGGCCTGGCCGGAGGCGGGGCGATGACGGGCATCTCGATCTGGCAGGACGATCGCCTGGAGCCGAATCTCACGTACAACGGCACGCAGGCCCCCATCAGTGCGCTGGGCGTGCTTTGGAATCCCGGGCGACTTTCGCTGCATCCCGGACCTGGGGGCGAGTTCTGCGTGCTCCGCTGGACGGCGCCGTCCGACGGCGACTACTCCGTCTCAGGGAAATTCCTGAGCATCGCCGAGAAGGCAACCACGGATGTTCACGTCCTCCACGCGGGCAAGCCGGTCTTCGACGGTCTGATCAACCTCTCAGATCGCGGCATGGAAGCGCCGTTTGCCGTCAAGGTGACGGCCAAGGCGGGCGAAACGATCGATTTTGCCGTGGGATGGGGCAACGGCAACTACGGCGCGGACAGCACCGGCCTCGAGGTCACGGTCCGCTCGGCGGACGGACGCACGCACGACGCCGCTCGCGAGTTCTCCTTGGAGAAGAACCGGCGCG
>CAZFKF010000871.1:0-3247 GCA_964518805.1 uncultured Planctomycetaceae bacterium
CAGTTCGCGGCCCACTTGGGCCTTGAAGAACCCCAGGCTGCGGTAGTACGCGGTCAGGCGGTTGATGTCTTCGTCGATCTGCTTCGGATCGACGTTGCCGCCGAAGAACCAGAAGATGCCGGGCTTCGATTTGATCTGGGTGCGCAGCCGGCCTTCGCTGGCGATCGTGTTGCCGACGAATTGGGTCCAGAGGTGCCGTTCCTTGGGGCCTTCGTCGATCAGGTAGATCGCGCGGCGGTCGCTTTGCTGCGTCCCTTCAAGGAGCGTCACCTGCGCCTTGCTGAAGCCCTTGGAGCGATAGTATTCGTGGAGCTTGCGGCGGCCTTCCTCGAGGGCGTAGGGATCGGCCGGGTCGCCCGACTTGAGGCCCGTCTGCTTGGCCAACTGCTTGCGTTTGATGGCGTAGTTGCCGACGTACTTGACGGATTCCAGCGTCGGGCGCTCGCGGACCTCGAAAATCACCACCCTCCCGCCGGCGACCTGCTGCGTCGACGCTTTGACGTCCGTGAACATACGCGTGTGGTACAGACGGCGGACGTCCTCCTCGACCGTGTCGGCGTTGTAGGACCGGTTGGTTCGGGTGTGGATGTGGCGGATGATCCTCTCCACCGGGATCTGATCGTGCCCACGGATGCGCAACTCGACCACTTGCTCCTGCTCGCGGTTGCCGCCGGGCTCCGTTCCCTTGACCTGCTCCAGCGATTTGTCGCCGAAACCGTTCTGCGTCCCCTTCTCACCGCGTCCCTCACTAAAGACGAATGAACCGCCAAAAATGGTGGTCACGCAGAACAGCGTCAGCCAGGCAAAGCCGGCCAAGTGCGATCCGTTGCGTGCTTCGGCCATCGAGGCCCCCATTTCTTGCGGCTAGACGCCTAGACAAGTCACCCGAAAAGACGCGGGACAATAACTAAACCGACGGTTCACGGCAAGGCGGAATTCCCCAGGGGTGGGTTGATCGGCGGAGAAACTTGTTCCACACCCCGCCGCCGACTATCATGGTCCACACGTGGATCTTGCTGAAACGGTGGCATATCCCTCCCGACATCCCCACTACAGCCACAAAGCACTCCCCGCAAGAGGTGTTCACGATGCGATTTCGTTCCGTGGCTTGGATCGCAGTGGTTCTCTTGGCGAAATGGGCAAACGCAGATGCTTTGACGGGGGAATCTCCGTTGGCGTCTTTTCATCTCGGCGGTCGAGCCGACCAGTCGCTGGTGCAGAAAATGGAGCCTGGTCCTGGCGTTGGCATCGCCTACACCCACACTGGTGGACCTGGTGCTTCCGGGCACGCCACGACGGTCGAGTCGATGGCAAACAGCACGCAGTGGACCGATCCGGTAACGGGGGTTTGGGTCTCACAAGATCGAGTGTGGATGCCGCAACCACGTTTTGTCTCCCTGCGCACGACGATCGCC
The DNA here is from genome assembly GCA_964518805.1 of uncultured Planctomycetaceae bacterium. Lineage (GTDB taxonomy): Bacteria > Planctomycetota > Planctomycetia > Pirellulales > Thermoguttaceae > CALFBP01. The sequence goes on from CAZFKF010000871.1 coordinate 1,416, forward strand.
AACCGCGGCCAGGCATCGGCCAAGCTGGCGCGAGTCGATGCCGTGGACTGGGCGTTTCGCGTGGTTTCCGATGGCGATGCCCTGCGGTATCCCGAACTCACGTACAGCAACGACACCTGGTACGGCTCCACCTACTGGACAGGCCCCGATTGGACCCGCATCGGCAAGGACTGGCACCACCCGGGAGAGAACACCCCGAGCATCCGCCGATTCACCGTGCCGCGGGACGGCCGGGTGACGATCAGCGGCCGAGTCTATAAGGCGCACGTCGAGAAGAACACGGACGGGGTGAAGTTGTGCGTCCGTCACGGCCCGCGCGAGGTCTGGCATGCCGAGATCGGCGGCGACGACGCCAAGGGCGTGGAACCGCGCCTGACGCTTGACGTACGCAAAGGCGACGCCATCCGGTTTGTCGTCCACAAGCGAGGGGCGATCGTCTGCGACACCACGCACTGGGACCCGCTGATCACCTATGCCGACGGCCAGGCCTATCAGGCGTCGCAGGGATTCCAGGCCAAGAAGCAGCCGAGTTGCCCCTGGTCTTACGAAATGGAAGTCCTCGGCCCGATCAAGCAAGGGATGCCTACCGTCCACGGCTTCCGGCGCGATGGGACGCTCTCGGATACGCCTCTGGTTCTCGACCATCCCTTGACGCTATCCAGTGCCGACACGCTTCCGCTCGTCGTCGTTGGAGACGGCTACGATCAGAGCGGCGTGGCGTTGGCCATTGACCCTGGCATGCCGTGGCGGCTTTCGGCTGCCGTGGAGCCCGAGGGGCGGCTCCGCGTGCGGCTTTCGGTAGGAGATGAGAAGGCGGGCTGGACGCTCGAGCCGGGCCAGACAGTGCGTCTTCCTGAGGTCATGGCCACGAGCTATGCCGGACCGTGGCTCCAAGGGCTCGCGTCGCTCCAGCGCATTCTCGCGCCCGGTACTGAAGGAAGATCGCCCAATGCGAGTACCCCAGGCGTGTCCGCCGCGGAACCACCGGCCGCGCTCGTCGCGGCTCTCCCGACCCCGCCGAAACCGGCGACGGAAGGTCTCCTGCGCGTCCTGCGGAACCTGAAAACGGCCCCATGGTTCGGCCAACCGACGGCACGCCAGCCGCTCGACCTGCCCTACTGGGCCATGGTTCAACTCGATTGGCGGCGTCAGGACGGCCCATTGGAAACGGCCGAAGCCTATGCCGCGGCCACGTCTCGGCATCTGCAGAAGGCGAGGGAACTGCTGGCCGACCTGCGGCTGGGCCAAACGGCGGGCTTTCTGGAACGCGAAGCCCTTGCCCTGGAGGCTTTGGCCGCTGAAGCCGGCACGAAGAATCTCGACGTCGCTCAACGGCGGGCCCTGTATCTTCGCGTGCGGGGCCTGAAGCGACAGATCGCCCTGGCCAACCCGCTCATGCAGTTCGGCAGGCTCATGTTCTGCAAGCGGGTGCCGACCTCGTACAGCCATCTGGTGTTGCAGTACTTCGGCTGGCGAGCCCGGCCTGGAGGCGGCTTGTTCGTGCTCGATGAGCCCGGCCGATCGCTGGCCTGCCGCGACATCCTCCAAGGCAAGCTGGCTGACGGCAATGTGTTGGAGCCGCGACTGTCGTGGGATGCGAAGCGAATCGTCTTCTCGTACGTCCGTGCTTTGACCGATGCGCCGAAGCCGGAGCAACTCGACAATCAAACCGACGAGGGCTTCTATCACATCTACGAAGTAAACGCCGACGGCTCGGGCCTGCGGCAGCTTACGGCCGGTCCCTACGACGATCTCATGCCGACATATCTTCCCGACGGCGGGATTGCCTTCAGTTCTACGCGCCGCCGCGGCTATGCCCGTTGTTTCGGCGG
>CAZFKF010000872.1:0-3237 GCA_964518805.1 uncultured Planctomycetaceae bacterium
CGCAAACCCCCTTATCGCGCCAGCCCATTTACCCCAGAGTGCGCGCTGACCCTGGCCGAGTACCCCCATGTAACCCACACTCGAACAAACCGCACGAGCGTTTGTAGGAACAGTACCACGTAACAGACTGTCGCAAGGCCGAAGATTGTCCCGAGAACTATCTTGATGAGCTTCATCACACCTTCTCCAGCACTAACGCATCGTGCCACGGTTGTGTGGCATGCCGTCACGCGGCCTCAGCCGCGGGTCGGCATGGGATGTGCTACGTGGGATGCAGCGGTGGAAGCGACGCCACATCCGGTACCAAGTGCACATCGCGAGCCCCAGCATACCACGCCGCGCTCGACCAGGGCCAGTCCTCGGCCCGGGCGGCCAGTTCACGCCGGACCGGATTGTTGTGAATGTACTCGATTTCGGCGTGGATCGCCTTGGGCTCAAACAGGTTGCGATCGTGGCCGCCGCCTCGCTGCCAGAAACGATAGGCGACCTTGCCATTGGGCTGCGCGTCGCACATCATCCGCAGCGATTCCGGCGCCGCGCGCTGAAGAAAGCCCTTCGCGCGCCGTGTTACCGGCAGCTTGATCGCCTCGAGGATCCGGCTGATCGAGTACGCCGGCTGGCGCGGCCACAGGAGGATGTGGCAATGCTCGGGCATGATGACGTAGGCCCAGATGTCGAACGCCAGGCGTTCGCGCACCATGTTAAGCGAATCGATCAGCCACAGGCGGGTGCGGTCCTTTGACAGGAACGGCTGGGCATGGAAACAGTTGAAGGTGAGCGAATGGGCATCACGCGGCGTGTCGTAGCGATGGCACGCCTTGAACTTCTGCTTTGTCGGACGGCTGGAAGTCACGGCGGCAGGGGCCTTTCATTCGAGAATCGCATGTTCCCAGGATCCGCCAAACATGCCGACCCGCGGCTGTGCCGCGTGACGGCATGCCACACAATTCACACGATGGCATGCCACACACCGCAACGGCTCCCGTGGCATCAGCGTGCCCTCACCCCCTGCCCCTCTCCCGAAACGGTTGTGTGGCATGCCGTCACGCGGCGCGAGCCGCGGGTCGGCATGTGCAGCGCTACGTGGGATGCAACGGGGGAACCGCCTCCGCGTCCGGCACCAAAGGCACATTCCGAGCCCCAGCATACCACGCCGCGCTCGACCAGGGCCAGTCCTCGGCGCGGTCGGCCAGTTGGACGATTTAGGGGTATGGGCAATCGTCCTCTTGTTGGAGATCGGGACCTTGTTGGTACGCCAGACATGCCGACCCGCGGCTTGAGGCCGCGTGACGGCATGCCACACAGGCCGCGTGACGGCATTTCGGACGAGCCACTAGCTCTTCAACTCCTTCGCCTTCGGCGTCACCTGGTCGAGGTTGGGTTTGACGTCGGCCTGGGCGTTGCCGAGGGACCAGGCCAGGCCGCCCATGGCGATGGCCTGGAAGAACGGGTTGGCCCAGATCTCGTTGAAGTGGCCCAGCGAGGTGTAGAACACGCGGCCCTTGCCGTGCCTTCTCGCCCAGGTCGACGGGAAGTCGGACCGGCGGTAGCAATCGCCCTTGAGGTACTTGGTCTCCTGCACCAAGATCACGTGCAGGTCCTTGGCGAAATTCTTCAGCACGTACCATTCGTCGGTGAACGAGAGCCCTTCGGCGCAGGCCAGGTCGCTGGCCCCGGGGAACGGCGGTACGAACAGCAGCGCGGCCTCCTGCGGCGTCCCGTGGGTGACGAACTCGCCGCCCAGCATGGCCAGAAACGGATCGATCTGATCGCCCTTGGAAGGGATCGTGAAGGACGTGGAATGGAAGCCCACAAAGCCCTTGCCAGCGGCCACGGCATCCAGAAGTTTCTGCTTGCCGGCGGCGGTCATGGGCGGCGTGTTGTGCATGCCCGGCTGGAGGAAGTCGCCGCAGGTGTAGAAGGCGAAGGCGTCGAAGCGGTCGAGGTCGCCGTCGAACACCCGGCCGTCCTTGGTGCACTCGACCTCGAATCCGCCCCGCTTGCCGAACTCTTGCATGACCTTGTCCGAGCAACTGGGCTGGCCGTTGACGCAGGCCACCGGGGTGTGCTCGTATCCGACGCTCGCGGTGAAGTACAGGACCCGCTTGCGCTTCGGCTCTGCTCCCCAGACCCCGGCGGCGGAAAACGCCGACAATCCCAACGCGGCGGCCGACGCCGACTTCAAGAACCCGCGGCGCGAACTGGCGTGCATGGACAGGTCTCCTGTGGCTGGTGGCTGTCAGGGCGCTGTCCACCCATTAGAAACGCTGGCCATGGGGCCGGCAAGTGCCAGGGGGGCGACTTCCGAAGCTGCGAACGCTTCAGACATCCGGGTAGAGGCACGCGGCCTATCGGCTGCCGCCGCGGTGCGTCTTGGAGAGGGTCAGCGTGAAGGTGGTGCCCTCGCCGGGCCCGCTGGTGAAATCGATCCTGCCGCCCAAGTATCGCTCGCCCAAGAGTTTCATGCTGTAGGTGCCAACGCCCCGGCCCGACTGGCCCTTGGTGCTGAACGACCGCTGGAACACTTGGTACTGGACTTCCTCGGGCATGACCTCGGCGTTGTGCACGGCGAAGACCACCCGATCGCCGAGATCGCGCACACTAAGCGTCACAGCGCCGCCGGGAACCGTCGCTTCCAGGGCATTCTTGACCATATTGCCCAAGATACGCCGCAGGAGTTGCCGATCGCTGATGATCGTACCATCCCAGGCGGTTTCGGTTCTCAGGGAGCGGCCTTCGGCCACCGAGTGCTTCTGGTATTGGAGTCGGATTTCGGTAAGGACTTCCTGCACCCGGATCGGGACTAACTGCATCTGCAAATCGCCGGACTCGGCGAAGAGGAGGTCGCGTTGGGCCTGGATCGACTCGATCAACTGGCTCGAAAGTCCGGCGAGCCGCTCGCCCAAGTCGCGATCAACCGGCCCGTCGTCTTGGAGGTACTGGGCATAGCCCAAGACACACCCGGCCGTGTTCAGTACGTCGTGAAAGAACAGTCGCTGCATGACAGCGAGCTGCTTGGTCTGGCTGACGTCTTCCACGGAAGCCACGACAAATCGCTCACCGTCGACATGCAGTGGCGAAGCGGTGACCCGCAGATCCATCGGGGCGATGCCCGAGGGAGTCTCGACCAGAACGCGGCATTCGCGGACCGTCTTCTTCTCGTGCCGCTGGGTTTCGAGGATGGCGTTGACCGCCCCACACGTGACGCACTGGCGTGCCGTGCCGCATCCGTCAGGA
>CAZFKF010000873.1:0-3233 GCA_964518805.1 uncultured Planctomycetaceae bacterium
CGCATGACGCGGTCGCGGGCCCCTTGCGGCAGGTCGCCGTGAATGCACGCCGCACTCTCCACGCGGCGGGAGAGCCGCTGATAGATCTTCTCCGTGCCCCGCTTGGTGCGGCAGAAGATGATCGCCTGGTGAGGCTTCTCCCTCGCAAGCAGGCGGTGAAGCAGCTCGAACTTCTCCTCTCCCGGAACCGTGAAATAATACTGATCGATCGTCTCGACCGCGATGTCCGTGGGCGAGAAGTCCAGCATTTCCGGGTCGCGCATGTAGCGCTCGGCCAAACGCTTCACTGGCGGCGGGATCGTCGCACTCAGCAAGAGCGTCTGACGGCTTTGCGGACAGCGGCGCAAGATGCGCTCGATGTCGGGTCGGAAGCCGATGTCGAGCATCCGGTCGGCCTCGTCCAGGACCACCATGCGAATGCCGCCCAGAACCAGCGTTCCGCGGTCGATGTGGTCGAGAATCCGCCCGGGCGTGCCCACAATCACGTCGGCCCCGCGCCGCAGATGCTCCACCTGCTGACGCAACGGCTTGCCTCCGTAGAGGGCGACGATCTGCGTCTTGCGGCCCAGGGCGAGTTTGCGAACCTCGTCGCGAACCTGAACGGCAAGTTCTCGCGTGGGCACCAGCACGATGGCCTGGGGCGGGCCCTTGGGCTTCGACGGCTCCAGGCGTTCCAGAATCGGAATGGCGAAGGCCGCGGTCTTTCCTGTGCCGGTGCGGGCCTGGCCCATCAGGTCGGCACCTTCCAGCGCCCGCGGAATCAGTCCCGCCTGAATGGGCGTCGGCTCCAGATAGCCGGCGTCCTCCAACGCCGCCATGGTGGTTGTCGATAGGCGAAGACCGGCGAATCCACTGGCCGGCTGGTCTTCGGCATTGGTTTTGTTTCTACGTCGACTAGGCAAATTGACTCCTCAAATAACAGTCCTTTCACCGCGGGAGCCGAGGAGGCAGCATTCCGTCACTCCGCGTCTGCGTGGTGGTGGCCAAAAAAATCATATCACTTCCCCGCCCAAGCTTCCAGCATCTGAAACTGCCGCGTGAAGTCCTGCTCCTCGACCCCGTAAGGGCTCTTGAAGAAGCTGGCCAGGAATTCCAGCCGGCCGGTCTCGCCGCGGCGCCAGGCCATCGCGGTAAAGCGGATCAGGTCGAGCACCAGCGGCGCGGCCAGCAGCGAATCGCAGCCCTGCCAGACGAACTGGAACGTCATCGGAGTTCCCAAAAAGCCCTGAAAATGGACGTGGTCCCAGGCCGTCTTCCAGTCGCCCAGGCTCTTGATGTACTCGATCGAAACCAGCGTCTGCGCCTGGTATCCGAGGATTTGCCGAATCAGGTGGTCCTTGCTGGCGATCTTGGTCTGCTTGTTGACCGGGTCGGCCAGCACGCGCCCGTCCATGTTGCCGAAGATGTTGTGGCCGACCCAACTCATCACGTGCAGGTTCCGTTGGGCGAACATCGGCGCCAAGACGCTCTTGAGCAGGGTCTCGCCGGTCTTGCCATCGCAGCCCATGTGGCGCGTCCCGCGGGAAACCGCCAGTTCGTGAATCGCCTCGGGCGCCGAACCCAGCGACGGCGTGAAATTGATGTACGAATAGCCCGACTCCAACGCGGCAATCGCATACAGCGAACTGGCCCGCAACGGACACGTGCGGGGCCGCCCGATCGACTGCTGAAGTTCCGCCCAGCGCGCCGGCAGTCCTTCGGCCTCGGTGGGCGGCTCGGTCGAAGCGACGTTCACGACGATCACGTGCTTCAGGGCGTTGGTCTCGGCAAAATCCGTCATGTCCTTGCGGAGGCGGGCGATTGCTGCGGCGGGCGATTCGCGGCGAGGCACCTCAGGGCCGGCTAAATTCGCGACCGTCGGGCCGACGTTCCAGATCGTGCCGGGCCGAACGCGGCGATCGATGCGGTCGAGTTCCGCCTTGCACTGGGCAATCAGGTTGGCATCGATCGCCCTGCTCTCGGTCGACAGCCGAAGCGCTTCGTCGGCCAAAGAAACCGGTCGGATTTCGTGACCCCCCACAACGAAATCGTCCCATCCGGGGGAATTCAGGTTTGAAAACCTATCCAACTCGCTCACCAAGCCCCAGGGCTCGATAAGCCGCTTCTTCAGCGCGCAAAGCCCTACTAGCGTGGTAGACGCAACTCCTCCTCTGGTGCCAATCAACCACACTCCGATACTTGGTTTCGGCATAACGCCTGCGGCCCTCGCCGGATGTCGCCCCGTTGCTTACACTGGCATTCTTGAAAAGGTCGAAGGCGAATGCGAAGGGGAAAGGAATAGGTTGGGAAAAGGGGAAAGAAGATGCCTCGATTCTCTTTCTTTTTCCACTTTTCCGACTCTTTTCCCTTTTCCCTTCGATACCCTTTGCACTTCTCGTAACCCAGTATACCCCACATTCCAGCAGGGCACCACTCCCGGAGGGGCAATCGTGAGCAGAGCTCTCAAACGGATTCTCGTGACCGGCGGTGCCGGCTTCCTTGGCTCGCACTTGTGCGAGCGGTTGGTCGACAGCCGGCACGACGTGATCTGCCTCGACAACTTCTTCACCAGCCAGAAGTCGAACGTCGCCCACCTGTTGGACCGACCCAACTTCGAGCTGATCCGGCACGACATCACGCTGCCGGTCTTTCTGGAGGTCGATGAGATCTTCAACCTCGCGTGTCCGGCCGCCCCGGGCCACTATCAGTTCAATCCCATCAAGACGATGAAGACCTCGGTGATGGGGGCCATCAACGTGCTCGGCATGGCCAAGCGGTGCCGGGCCAAGGTCCTCCAGGCCTCGACCAGCGAGGTCTACGGCGACCCCGAGGTCCACCCCCAGCCCGAAAGCTACCGCGGGGCGGTGAATCCGATCGGACCGCGGGCCTGCTACGACGAAGGCAAACGCGCCGCCGAGACGCTCTTCATGGACTACCACCGCATGAACCGGGTCAACGTGCGGATCGTGAGGATCTTCAACACCTATGGGCCGCGCATGCACCCGTTCGACGGCCGGGTGATCTCAAATTTCATCCGCCAGGCTTTGGCCGGAGAGGACCTGACGATCTTCGGCGACGGCTCGCAGACCCGTTCGTTCTGCTACCGCGACGACCTCGTCGACGGCATGCTCCGCATGATGGACGCCCCGGACGACCTGATCGGCCCGGTGAACGTGGGCAATCCCAATGAGTTTACCATCGGGGAACTGGCCCAACTGGTCCTCGAATTGACCGGGTCGCGGTCGAAGCTGGTC
>CAZFKF010000874.1:0-3231 GCA_964518805.1 uncultured Planctomycetaceae bacterium
GACGTCGAGGTCCGCTACGAGTTCGACGAGTCTCCGACGGTGAAGATGGCCATCAAGAGCGTGGGCACGGAAGCCTTGATCGGGGCGTCGCTCACCGGGCTGATGATCCTCATTTTCCTCCGCGACTTGCGGACCGTCTTGGTGGTGTTGTGCAGTATCCCGCTGGCGCTGACCAGCGCCCTGGTGGGCCTCTGGCTGACCGGCAACACGATCAACATCATGTCGTTGGGCGGTCTGGCGCTGGCCATCGGGATTCTCGTCGACGAGGCGACCGTGACGGTAGAGAACACGCATGCACAGATGCACGGGACCGATTCTATTGCCCGGGCGGTGCGTCGGGCCCAGTCGGCCACCGCGGCGGCGCGGCTGCTGGCCATGCTCTGCATTCTCTCGGTGTTTATTCCCACCTTCCTGCTGAAGGACCCCGTCCGGTCGCTGTTCATGCCGCTGACTCTTGCGGTGGGCTTCTCGATGATCGGCTCCTATGTGCTGTCCAGCACGCTCGTCCCCGTGCTTTCGGTGTGGCTGATCCGGCATCGAGCCCCTCAGACCGGCAGGGCGAGCTTCTACGATCGCATGCTGCCGTTGTTCGGCCGGCTCGTCGGCCTGCTGGTGCGATGGCGATGGGTGGTGGTGCCCGGATACCTCGTCCTCTGCGGACTGGTCCTTTGGCTCGTCGGGCGCCAGGTGGGCACGGAGTTGTTCCCGCAGGTCGACATGGGTCAGTTCGTCCTCCGTTTTCGCACGCCCCCGGGCTCGGACTACGAATTGACCCGAAAGTGCGCGGTGAAGATCCTCGACGTGATCGACCAAGAGACCGAGGGAAAGGTGCGGATCTCGATGGGCTACGTCGGGATGGCCGCCACCAACACGGCGACGAACAACATGCTGCTGTTCATGCGCGGCACCGACGACGGGCAGCTCCGCGTGCGTCTGCAGGGCGAAAGCGGCATCCGGCTGGCGGACCTCCGTGATCGCCTCCGCGAAGCGATCCCCGAGCGGCTCGTTCCGTGGCTCGCGCAAGTCCTGGAGCGGCAAGGATGGGCACCCGACGACGCGAGGGCCCGGGCGGCGCAGATCTCATTTGCCTTCGAGCCGGGGGACATCGTCAGCGAGGTGATGAGCTTCGGCTCACCCACGCCGGTCGAGGTGGTCGTCGCCAGCCCCAGCCTAGCCGACGTGCGCAAGCACGCCCTGGCGGTCCTCAAGGAGATGAAGAAGATCCCCGCGCTTCGCGATGTGCAGCTTTACCAGTTGCTTGATTACCCGACGGTACGGGTCGACATCGACCGCGAGCGCGCGGGCCTGAGCGGGATGACCGTCAAGGACATCACGGACGGCCTGCTGGTGGGCACGTCGTCGAGCCGCTACGTGACCAAGAACTACTGGCGCGATCCGAACAGTGGCGTCGATTACCAGGTCCAGGTCCAGGTGCCCACGCAGCGGATGGACAATGCGGCGCAAGTCGAAACGCTTCCTCTCCGGATGATCAATCCCGACATGAACCTGATGATTCGCGACGTGGCCTCGGTTTCCACCGGCACGTCGCCAGGCCAGATCGACCGCACCTCGATGCAACGCTACCTGAGCATCATTGCGAACGTGGAAGGCGAGGACCTGGGCCGCGCCACGAGTCAGATTCGCCGGGCCATCGCCGACGCGGGCGAACCGCCGCGCGGCGTGCGCGTCTTCGTTCGCGGCCAAGTCGCTCCGATGACCGAGATGTTCCAGTCCCTCGCCTTCGGCCTCGTGCTGTCGGTCGTGGTGATCCTGGTCCTATTGACCGGCTACTTCCAGTCGCCTCGCCTGGGATTGATCTCCGTCGGTGCGGTGCCTGGGGTCGTCTCCGGGGTGGCCGTCATCCTTTTGGTCACGGGCACCACGCTCAACATCGAGTCGTTCATGGGCTCGATCATGTGCGTGGGCGTGTCGGTCTCGAACTCCGTGCTGCTTTCGACCTTCATGGACGACCATTGGCGCAAAGGCACGCCGGTCCGGGAAGCCGCGGTGCTGGGGGCCAAGGAACGGCTTCGCCCGATCCTCATGACCGCTACCGCCATGGTGCTGGGCACCGTACCCATGGCCATGGCCCTGGAGGAAGGGAGCGAGATGACGGCTCCCTTGGGCCGGGCAGTCATCGGCGGCCTGGTCGTGTCCACCTTCGCCACGCTCCTGGTTCTGCCGGCGATGTTCGCCCTGGTGATGGGCCGGAGCAAGAAAGTGTCGCCGTCGGTCGATCCGGACGATCCCGCCGGCCGACACTACGACGGCGGCGAGCCGGCCGCGGTCGTCCACGTCGAAGATCCCCCCGACGAGCCGGAGGAAGGCCAGTCGGGCGAGCCTTCGTCGCATGCGGGAGAGTCGCGGGGAGAAGAAGATCCCGTACGGCCGGAAGAGCCGCCTGACAACGAGTCTCCAAGCTCACCGGGAGGAACATAATGCAGCGCTGTTTGAAATGCCCTTGCACGGTCATTTTCGCCACGCTCTTCGCCGGCACGGTTCTTTTTTCGGGCGGGTGCCGTCACAAGGAATCGGAAGCCGAGCCCGCGACGAGGGAGCCAACCGCCGTGAGCCCGAGTGCCGCTCCCGCAATCCGCGTGGTCAAACCGACGGTGCGGAACATGACCCATACGGTGGCCCAGCCAGGGTTCGTCGAAGCCTACGAGCAGACTTCGATCTACTCCAAGGTCTCCGGGTTCATCGAGAAGTTCTACGTCGACATCGGTGACCGGGTCAAGAAGGGCGACCTCTTGTGTGAGGTCTCCGTACCCGAATTGGAGGAGGAACACCAACGGAAACAAGCCCAGGTCGTGCTGGATAAGAACATGGTCGAACAGGCCCAACGGCTGGTAGATGTCGCCGCAAGCAAGACCCAGACGGCGATTGCCGAACTCAACGAAGCGAAGGCAAACGTGGGGAAGTACCAAGCCGACGTGGTCCGGTGGACGTCTGAAGTGAAACGTCTGACCCAAATGGTGCAGGAGAAAGTCGTCGACAGGCAAGTGCTCGACGAGACGCTAAGACAGCTCGAATCGAGCAAGTCGGCCAAAGACGCCTCGCAAGCGGCCGTGGCGGCGAGGGAAGCGGCACGCATGTCGAGCGAGGCCGATCTGGCCAAGTCCAAAGTCGACGTCGAAGTGGCCAAGGCCAGGGTCAGGGTTTCCGAGGCGGACGAGCGCCGGTCGGCAGCGATGCTCGCCTACACCAAAGTGACCGCCCCCTACGACGGCA